>JACQED010000541.1 GCA_016200785.1 Chloroflexota bacterium | reverse complement strand
GGAGTTTCCCTACACCATCCGTCTCGTTTCTGAGGTTCTGGAATCCAACGGTTCCTCTTCCATGGCGACCGTTTGCAGCGGCTCCATGGCGATGATGGATGCGGGTGTTCCCATCCACAAGCCGGTGGCCGGGGTGGCCATGGGACTCATCAAAGAAGGCGACAAGATCGCGGTTCTTTCCGATATTCTGGGTGATGAAGATCACTTGGGCGACATGGACTTCAAAGTCGCCGGCACGGCGGTGGGCATCACGGCGCTCCAGATGGATATCAAGATCAAAGGTCTCACCCCCAGGATCATGTCCGAGGCGCTGGCGCAAGCCCGCGAGGCGCGCGGCCACATCCTCGATAAGATCACAGACATCATCCCGGCGCCGCGCCCCGACCTGTCCCCCTTCGCCCCGCGCATGACGATCCTGCACGTTGACCCGGCGAAGATCGGCGCGATCATCGGGCCGGGCGGCAAAGTCATCCGCAAGATTCAAGAAGAGACGGGCGTCAAAATTGACATCGAGGACGACGGCACGGTCTACATTGCGTCGAGCGACGGCCCGGCGGCCGAGCGCGCCCGCGAGATGGTCTAGGGCCTCGTCGAAGTTCCGAAGATCGGCGCGATCTACACCGGAAAAGTGACGCGCGTCGCCGATTTCGGCGCGTTCGTCGAAATCCTGCCCGGCCTCGACGGGATGGTTCACATTTCGCAGTTGGCCGACTATCGCGTGAACAAAGTCGAAGACGTGGCGCGGCTCGGCGACGAACTTACCGTGATGGTGATCAACATTGACGACGCCGGCAAGATCAGACTCTCGCGCCAGGCCGTGCTGGAAGGCTGGACGGCGCAGGAGGCGATGGAGCGCGACCGCAAGCCGAGCGGGGGAGGGCGTCCCGGCGGCCGACCCGGCGGAGGAGATCGCGATCGCCGCCCGGGCGGCGATCGCGGTCGCGGGCCGAGACGATAACGAAGTTCCAGCGGGGCGTCATCAGTTTGACGCCCCGCTCTTTCTTAGAGCAGTGAAACTCGTGATATACTCTCACCAGCGACTATGGATGCCCCCCGCCGATCACCCCGCTGGAGCGCGACGGCTAAACTCGTCGTCGCCCTCGTCATCATCGCCTTCGCCGGCCTCGTCCTCTTTCGCTTCTCCGAAGTAATCCCGCCGCTTGTCATCGCGGTGATGTTCGCGTTCATTTTGAATCCGCCGGTGACCTTCATCGCCGGGCGATTGAAAATCTCCCGCGCGCTGGCCGTCGGAATCATCTACCTCGCGCTGTTGCTGGCGCTCGCCGGCCTTTCGACGGCGCTGGGCTTTGCCATCCGGCGACAGATCGTCCAACTCGACGCGAACGTTGACATCCGCAAGGTCATCGCCGATGTTCCCCGGCAGGTTGATAATCTGGTTCACGGCCAGACCGTCGTCGGCCCGATCACCGTGATTTTTGACAAAGCCGAGAGGACCAGCGGGCCGGCCCAGACGCCGTTCGTCGTCGATTTGTCCGGCTACGATCTCGCGCCGCTGTATCAACAGGCGGTGACGGCCATTGAGCCGGCGCTCAAGCAGACCGGCAGCATCTTGGGCGGCTTTGCCTCAGCCGCCGCGGCCACGCTCGGCTGGGCGTTGTTCGTCCTCGTCATCGGTTTCTACATGTTGCTTGACGCGCCGCAGTTGGGTCAGTCACTTCACGATCTCGCCTTTCCGGGCTACGAGGCGGACGTCCAGCGGATTTTCCAGGAGCTCAACTTGATCTGGAGCGCTTTCCTGCGCGGCCAGGTGATCCTGGCGCTGATCATCGGCGCGATGGTCACCGTGACCATGACTGCCCTGGGGCTGCGCTCCGCGGTCATCGTCGGGTTGATCGGCGCTACGCTGGAGCTGATACCGACGGTCGGGCCAACCATCTCGGCGACGATCGGCGTCGGCGTGGCGCTGTTCCAGCCGTCAAACCCTTTCGGCCTCTCGACGGTCTGGTACGCCGTGGTCGTGCTGATTGCCTACCTGGTCATCCAGCAAATAGAAAACACCGTGATCGTGCCGCGCGTGATTGGCCGCAGTCTCCACCTGCACCCCTTGGCAGTGCTGATCGCCGCTGTGATGGGAGCCACCCTGGCCGGAATCCTGGGCTTGATGCTGGCCGCGCCGATGCTCGCGACTCTGCGCTTGTTTGGCCGTTACGCCTATCGCAAATTTTTCGATCTCGACCCGTGGCCCGATCCTTTGCCTGTGCCTGAGAAGAACAAACCGCTGTTCCGTTGGCCGTTCGCGAAGAAGAAGGATGTTGCGCCCTTGAATGCGCCGCGCGTTGACTACTCGTACCGAATCTTCTGGACGAAGGCTGCGCGCGAATGGGACGCAGATCGCCGGCGCGCTATCGCCGAAGCGCTGGCCGCCGTGATGACCCGCCCCGACTTTGAGCCGAATGACTACGAGCGCCGCTATCAAGTGCCCGGCCTCGACGAGCCGGCCCACTCCGGCCAGAGCCTGATCGCGCTCGCTACAGTCTTACGCGCTTTCGACACCAAAACGACAGATCGGTGATCTCACCGCGAAGCACGGGACATTCCATCCGCGCAGATTTTGCCAACGGGATTAGATGTCCGACCATGCCCGGCGCCTGATCGGGATGCCCTCTTCGCTCCGGTGATCCATGACTCGATACGTGCTTTCGCTTGATCAGGGAACAACCTCTTCCCGCGCGATTCTCTTCGCCGACGATGGCGGACCCGTCGCCGTCGCGCAGCAGGAGTTTCCGCAGATTTACCCTAAGCCGGGCTGGGTCGAGCACAACCCGGAGGATATCTGGAGCACACAACTCGCGGTCGCGCGCGAGGCGCTGACTAAAGCCGGGGCGGTGGCGCGCGACGTGGCCGCCATCGGCGTGACGAATCAACGTGAGACGACGATCATCTGGGATCGCAAAACGGGCGAGCCGGTCTGCAACGCCATCGTGTGGCAGTGCCGCCGCACCGCGCCGATGTGCGACGCGCTGAAGGCCGGAGGCTTCGACCAGGTTTTGCGCGAGAAGACCGGCCTCGTCACCGACGCCTATTTTTCCGGCACGAAGGTGGCGTGGATTCTGGAAAACGTCCCCAGCGCGCGCGAACGCGCCGAGCGCGGCGAACTCGCCTTCGGCACGGTGGACACTTTTCTGCTGTGGCGGCTCTCCGGCGGACGCCTGCACGTTACCGACGTATCAAACGCCTCGCGCACCCTGCTCTTCAACATTCGCCTTCTCGACTGGGACGACGAAATCCTCGCGCATCTCAAAATCCCGCGCTCTCTTCTGCCCGAATTGCGCGCCTCGTCCGCAGTGTACGGCGAGAGCGACCCGGCGATCTTCGGCGCGGCCATCCCGCTCGCGGGCGACGCCGGCGATCAACAGGCGGCGACCTTCGGCCAAGCCTGCTTCGCTCCCGGCATGGCGAAGAACACGTACGGCACAGGATGTTTCATGCTGTTGAATACGGGGGAGAGGCCGGTCGAGTCGAACTCGGGCCTGCTCACCACAGTCGGATGGCGCGCGCCCTCCCCCGATACCGGGCAACCGGCAGCCGTCCAGTGGCTTCGTGACGGACTCGGCATCATCCCTTCAAGCGCCGGAGTCGAGGCATTGGCCGGGAGCGTGGCCGACAACGGCGGCGTGTATTTCGTCCCGGCGTTCGTCGGCCTCGGCGCGCCGTACTGGGATCCATACGCGCGGGGCACGATCGTCGGCCTGACGCGCGGCGCGACCGCGGCGCACGTCGCGCGGGCCGCGCTGGAGTCCATCGCCTATCAGACGCGCGACGTGCTGGAAGCGATGGAGCGCGACGCCGGACTCAAACTGCAAACCTTGCGCGTTGACGGCGGCGCGGCGGTGAACGATCTCCTGATGCAGTTTCAGGCTGACATCCTCGGCGTCCCGGTTCAGCGCCCGAAGGTGAGCGAAACGACCGCCCTCGGCGCGGCGTACCTCGCCGGCCTCGCCGTCGGCTTCTTGAAATCGCAGGACGAGATCGCGGGCCAGTGGGCGCTGGATCGAGAGTACGAGCCGACGATGAACGCCGCC
>JACQED010000560.1 GCA_016200785.1 Chloroflexota bacterium | reverse complement strand
GTGCTGGCGCGTTCGGGCACGGGGCAGAAACTCACTTGCTACACGTCGCTCCTCACCGGCCCTCGCCGCGCCGGCGATCCCGACGGGCCGGCCGAGCTTCATCTCGTGATGGTTGACAACGGGCGGTCGCGCGTTCTCGGCGGCGACTTGGCCGAGTCGCTGCTGTGCATTCGCTGCGGCGCGTGCCTCAACATCTGTCCGATCTATCGCGAGATCGGCGGGCATGCCTACGGCAGTGTGATCAGCGGCCCGATCGGCGCAGTGCTCACACCGGCGATGGGCGGGATGGCGGAGTGGGGCGAACTCGCGGGCGCGAGTAGTTTGTGCGGCGCGTGCCAGGCCGTATGCCCGGTGCGCGTTGACATCCCCTCGATGCTTCTCACCGTGCGGGGCGCGCACACTGCCGCGACCGGCGGCTCGGTGTGGCTAAGCTTCGGAATGAAATGGTGGGCGGGCGTGATGAACTCGTTGCATCGCTATCGCTTCGCCCAGCGACTCGCGCGCTGGGGCACGCGATGGCTGGCGCGCGGCGGAAAGGTGAAATCCCTGCCGCCGCCTCTCTCGGCTTGGACGGCGTCGCGCGATTTTCCGGTCTTCGCCAAAACGACATTCCGCGAGCGGTGGCGTCTGAGAGTGACGAGTGGCGGGTGGCGTGTGATGGGCGGTGGCCCCGACACCCAACACCCGTCGCCCGGCACTGCCTCAACACCCGATAGCCGACCGGTGAAAGATGAACCCCGTGAGTGGTGATCGGTCGTCCCGCACGGCGATCTTCGCGCGCATCCGCGCGAGTCTCGATCAAGCCGCTCGCCTTCCCGGAGGGCGCGTACTTGCGACGCCGCCGGCGACTCGGCTCAAAGCGGATCGATCCGAAATGATCGCAACTTTCGCCGCCGAACTGGTGGCGCTGTCGGGCGTGTTTCACCAATGCCCAAGCCACAAAGTCGCGACGCTCGTGCTGGATTTGATCCTGGAGGCCCGCCGCGGGGGCGAAGACCCGCTTGCCCTTTCAGCCGCCGGGGCGCACGCGCTGACGTGGTTCGAGGAAAACTTGCCTGTGCCCGGTTTGTTGGAGACGTTGAGGCGCGAGGGGGTGATCCTGCCCGGCCCGATCGTTTCGCCCACTGAATCGGCGCGGGCCGAGCGTTTGGCCGAAATCGAAACCGCCGAAGTCGGCATCACCGGCGCGGAGGCCGCTCTGGCCGACGTCGGCGGGATCGTCGTTCGCTCCGGGCCGGGGCGCGGGCGGCTGGCTTCGCTCTTGCCGCCGACCCATATCGCGCTGATCACGCCCGATCAGTTGTATCCCAGCCTGTTCGACTGGATGGAGTCGCTACGCGCGGCGGGAAGACTCGAGTCGGTCTTCGCCGGCGTGAGCAACCTCACCGTCATCGCCGGCCCCAGCCGCACTGCCGACATCGAGAAGACGCTCGTGCTGGGAGTGCACGGGCCGAGGGTGCTGCACGTGATCTGCGTGGAGGGTGAAGCGTAGAGCGTGGAGCGGCTCATCGCTTCACGCTCTACCCTCCACGCTTCACGGCCCGTTTGGCGGCGGCTCGAATCTCCACTCATCCCCCGCGCCTTCGAGCGTTTGCTTCGTCGTGACGCCGACGAATTCGATCCACGTGTTGCCCGGCTTCAAGGCCAGCGGCGTCGTTTCATCCTCGTACCAGAAGTGCAGCATGTCGCCCCGGCTGCTCCGCGTCCAGCGCCCCTTGTAAGCCTGCCCGTCGCGGAAAATGTAAGCGTCGTGGCTGCCCCAGGCCTGAATTTCGAGGCCGGGCCGCTTGCTCGCCTGATCTTCGATGATCGGCGTGACGACGTGCGTTGCGTAGACGACGATGACGTTCGCCGCCGAGAGCTGCCGGCCCGTCAGCCGGTCATTGAGCGGCTCGCCGTCCTGCCGCCGAATATACAGTCCCGTCTTCGGATCGTAGTCCCAGCGCGCGAAGCCGCCGGAATACACGACGCGAACGATGCTGCCCGGCTCGGCCCCTTGCGGCACTTCGGGGTTGAAGACCATCCCCTCGATCGCCGGACGATCGTTCACCCCGCGCTTCGTCGCCTCGTCCCAGATTTCTTTCGGATTCGCGAATTCAGTGCTCTCGAGTGAAAGATTGCCCCTCGGGATGCGGCAGAATAGCGGGCACTTGTCTCCCCAATCCGGCGAAAACACGCGGTCGAAGAAATCGGAGTTGCGGATGCGATCCTTGACCGCGTCGCTCGATCCCGAATAGGCGAACAATGCCTGATACATCGCCGGCAGTTCGACGTCGATCAATCGCGCCGATCGCACTGAGCCGACGACCTCCGGCGTTTTGCTCCAGAACAGTGCGGTGAAGCGCGTGATACCGCCTTCGGTGTAATGCTCGAAGACCATATCAGCCGAGTCCATTCCCGACTGAGGGCGCACCTCGCCGGGGAAGTTCGAGATTTTGATCAACAGGGGACGGCGGCTCAGCAGCGCCGGGTCGGAGACTTTGAGGCCGGTGAGCGGATCGACGTCGGGGGGATAATCCTCCGGCCCGATCTGTCCCGACGGCAGAGGCGTCGGTGCGGCGGCGGCCGCGGCCTCGGGCGGCACGGTGGGCGCGGGCGGCGGCAGAGTAATTTCGGGCGCGATGGTTGGCGCGGCTTCGGTCGGGACGGATGAGCCAGCCGGCGCGCTGGTGGCCGCAGAGGGCGCGGAAGCGCCGCCGCCGCACGACGCGGCGATCACGGCGATCAAGATGAACAAGGCAAAGCGACGATGCATCAAGTGTTTCCTCCAAAATCGAAGCGCGTCCTCAGACGCGCTCTAGGAAATTACGCGAGTTTACAACAGTTGCATGTGGTCTACTGTTGATTCGTCACTTTCCAGAGCGACGCGAACCCGTCGTCGTCAATAAGGTGCTGTGTCCACCACAGCGCGTATTCGCGGCGGACGAGAACACTGCTGATCTGTTGGCCGTTCGCGTCCACCGCGACGACGAGGAGATTCTCCACCGGGCTGACCAGCCGGGCCAGCGCCCACGACCCGGCGTAGACCACGGGACTTTGCTCGGCGGCGAACGCCGGGTCGTTCGGTTTTGCATTAGCCGCGTAAAGCACTAACAGCACCGGCTGGCCGCTGACTGTCTTGTAACCGGCCTGTCCCTGCACGCCCAGCGCCGGCAGAGTCTGATTGAGGAGAAGGAGCGCGCCCGCCTCGCCCAGCGGACTGCTCTCAGTCACGTCGGATGGCAGAGGCCTCTTGACGAGGCCTGCCGACCGTAGACAGGCCGAGAGATACTGTCGCGCGTCGCTCAAGTTGGGATTGAGGCGCAATGCCTCTTGCAACGCGGGGATGGCGTCAGCACACAGATTCTGAGCGACATACGACACGCCCAAACCATATTGGGCCTGCGCGATGGACGCCGGCGACGCGCCTCGCTTGTAAAGATCGAGCGCTTGCTTGAAGTTATCGGTTGCCTTCGCGAAGTCCCGGTTCTGCAATTGCGCAAACGCGAGGACGGTCGAGTTGTCGCCGTCGTTCGGGTTGAGCGCGACCGCTTTTTGGTATTGCTCGAGGGCCTTGCCGGCGTCCCCCTGCGCGGCGTAGACTCTGCCCAACCAGATCAGATACTGATCGTTCTTAGGATCGATCTCCGCCGCCTTCTTCATCTCGCTGTCCGCGTCACGAAACTTGCCCTGCGCCAGATAGAGTCTCCCCAGGCCGATGTGATTATCCCCGTTGTACGGTTCAAGTT
>JACQED010000010.1 GCA_016200785.1 Chloroflexota bacterium | reverse complement strand
GGGCACGATCACTGCCGAAACGCTGACGACCTTCGCCTGTGGGCCGTATGTTGTGTCGAACGCCGCCATCGATCTCTATGCCGTTCACACCAACAACATCACCGGCGGCGCGATGCGCGGCTTCGGCGCGCCGGAGACCGCGTTCGCCGTCGAGACGCAGATGGATCGGCTGGCGCGGCGACTCGGGATCGACCCGTTCACGCTTCGCCAGATCAACGGCCTGGATCGCGGGCGCGCGCTATACATCGGCCACATTTTGGAGAACAGCGTCGGCTATCAAAAAACGCTCGCCGAGGCCCGACGCGCGGTCGCGCGGCATCTGCCGGAGTGCGAAGAGATCGCGCGCAAGACCGGCCGGCGGCTTGGCGTCGGCGTGGCCTCCGGTTTCAAAAGCGTCGGCTTCCCGGCCAACTGGCCCGACCCGGCCAGCGCCGAACTGCATCTGCTCGCCGATGGCCGGGTGCGATTGTGCACCGGCTGCGCCGACTTCGGTCAGGGATCGACGACGACCGTCGCGCAGATCGCCGCCGAGACGCTCGGCCTGCCCTACGACCGGATCGAACTCAAGCCGTTCGAGTCGCACACCAGCCCGGACGGCGGCCCGTCGTATGCTTCGCGCACCACTTTCGTGCAGGGGAACACGACCCACCTCGCCGCCGAGAAGTTTCGCGACCGCGTTCGCGAATTCGCCGCCGAGACGTTTGGGCTGCCGCCGGGTGAATTGATCGTCGAGGGCGAGAAGATCGTGGACACCCGGCGCGAGACGCCGATCGCAACGCTGGCCGAGTTGGCCGCTCGCGCGGAGGCCGGCGGGGCGCGCGTGTCCGTCCGCTACGATCACCATCAACAATCCCGCGTGCCGACGAACGAGGCGGCGCGCGCGGGCTACTTCGGCGCGAAGTCCGCCGAGGATTTCATGTATGGGACCTACGCTTTTGCCACGCAGGTCGCCATCGTCGTGGTGGACGAACGCACGGGGCGAGTCGAAGTGCTGAAGATGATCGCGGCGCACGACGTGGGCCGGGCGATCCACCCGCACAACATCGAGGGCCAACTTCAGGGCGCGTGCGCCATCGGCCTCGGCACCGCGCTGTGGGAAAAATTCCGACTGCGCGACGGGCGAAATATCACGAACTCTCTGCGCCGCACGCTCATCCCCGACACGCTTCGCATCCCGGAGATCATTCCGATCATCGTCGAAGACGACGAACCCGCCGGCCCGTTCGGCGCGAAGGGTATCGCGGAGATCGCGGCCATTCCCAGCGCGGCGGCGGTGGTGAATGCGATCACCGACGCGATCGGCGTCGAGTTCGATGAGATTCCGGTGACGCGGGGCAGAGTGCTGAAGGCGTTGCGGGCTTCAAGGTCGTGCTGATTCTTTCCAACGACGACGTGCGAGCCGTGCTTCCGATGGCCGAGGCGCTGGGCGCGCTCGAGCAGGCCTACCGGGATTTCGCCAACGGGCGGGCTCAGGGCACGACGACTCGGCTCGATACGCGGGTGACGTTGAGCGACACCGGACGGTTCTTTTCCTTCATGTCCATGGAAGGCACGACGCCCGATGGCGACCTGATGGCCCTGCGCTTTAACGCCAATCACGAAATGTTCGTCACCGCAAACGGTAAAACGAAGAAAGCGCATTTGCCCCCGGCCCCCGGCGCGCGGTATCTCGGCCTCGTCCTGCTCGTTGCTATGCGCGACACTCGGCCGCTGGCGATGATACACGATGGCTATCTCTCGGCCCTACGCGTCGGCGCAACAAGCGCGCTGGCCGCCCGATATTTGTCCCGCACCGATGCCGGCGATGTGGCACTTTTTGGCTGTGGCGATCAGGCGCGCGCGCAATTGCTCGGATTGGCCGAGGTACGGCGACTCCGAAAAGTCCGCGTCTTCAGCCGGAACGAGGCGCGGCGGGTGGCGTTCGTGGAGGAGATGGGTGCGGCTCTGGGCCTCCCGGTGATCCCGATGACTGATCCACGCGCGGCGGTCGAGGGCGCCGATCTCGTCGTGGCGGCGACCAACTCGCTCGATCCGGTTTTCTCGGCCGAGTGGCTGGCCGATGGCGCGCATGTTGGCGCGATCGTGCCGGGTGAAGTTGACTCGGCGATGTACCAGCGGAGTCACGTCACAGCCGTCAACTCCAAAGTGCCTTTCGGGAATGAGCGCAGTTTCATCGCGCGGGATGATCGGGATTGGACGCAGTATCCCGATCTGGGCGAAGTGGTGACCGGCTGCGTCGCCGGTCGAAGCGACCAGTCACAGATTACGTTTTTCATGAACAATGCCGGCCTCGGCTTTCAGTTCGCGGCGTGCGCCGCAAAGATTTGGGCTTCGGCTCGCGAACGCGGCCTCGGCCACGAAGTGCCGACCGACTGGTTGTTGCAACCGTTGAGCGCATGGACGCCGCGAGATACGGAAACGCTTTGAGACCATGAGTGAATTTCTTGACATTTCTCGCGCGGCTTCCGAGGCGCTGGCCCGGGGCGAGACGGTGTGTCTGGCGACCGTCGTGCGGGTGCGCGGTTCAGCGCCGCGCCACACCGGCGCGCGCCTGCTGGTCTGGCCCGACGGGAAAATTCACGGCACGATCGGCGGCGGCACGCTGGAGTGGCGGGTGGTCGAAGACGCACGCGCCGCGCTGGTCGAGGGCCAGCCGCACTTCAAGAACTACGTCTTCGACACACGCGGCGGGCCGGACTCGGTCGGCCTGTGCGGCGGCAGTGTGGATGTGCATATGGACATTCTTCGGCCCGATCCAACTTTGCTCATCATCGGCGCGGGGCACATCGCCCAACCTCTGGCGCAAATGGCCGCTCTGCTCGACATGCGCGCCGTCGTCGTGGATGACCGCAACGAGTGGGCCAACCGCGACCGATTTCCCACGGCTGCCGATGTCATCGTCGTGGATTACGAACCCAACACCGAAACTTTGGCGCCGATCCCTGTCCCGATGACGCCCTCGACCTGCGTCGTCATCACCACGTGGGGCTACGACCTGCCTGCGTTGGAGCAGGCCATCGCGCAGAACCCGGCCTACATCGGCCTGGTGGCCAGTCCCACGAAGGCCAGGGAGTTGTTCAAACGCTTGATCGCCAAAGGCGTCTCTCCCGAGTCGTTGCGGCGCGTGAATACGCCAGCGGGGTTGGACTTGGGCGCCGAATCGCCGGCCGAGGTGGCTCTCGCGATTCTGGCCGAGGTGTTGGCTGTCCAGCGCAGCGGCAGCGGGCAGTTCCTGCGCCAGGTGCGCGGCAGAAAATTCGAAAACCTTTTGGATGACACAGCGCTCGCAGGCGAACATGGATAGAGGGGGGCTACGCAAGTCGGATCGCCTGGCCGTAGCAGCTCCCAGGCCGGCCCTCGCCTTTGGCACAGCCGACTTGATGATGATCGGCGTGGCGCTGATCTGGGGCGCGGGCTTCTCTGTCGTCAAACACTCGGTCGCGATCTTTTCGCCGATGGTATTCAACGCCGTGCGAACGACGATGGCCGAGGCGATTCTGCTGGCCGCGCTTTGGCTTCGCCGCGAGAGTCTGCGCGACGCCGGCGGCGACACGTGGCGATTGATCGGCATGGGCGTCGTTGGCTACTTCGGCTATCAACTCTTCTTCGTCGTGGGAATCACCCGGACGACGGCCTCGAATTCGTCTCTCATCTCGGCCTCGGTGCCGGTGCTCGTCGCGGCGATGAACGGATTGTTTCGCATCGAGCGCGTTGGCGCGCGGGTGTGGCTCGGCGTCTTGCTTTCGTTCGCCGGCATCGCCTTCATCATTCTGGGCGGCGGCGCGAACTTCTCGTTTGGCGGCGAGACGTTGCTGGGCGATGTGTTGACGCTGGGGGCGTCGTTGGCCTGGGCATGGTACATCATTTTCTCGCGGCCCTACCTCCAACGCCACTCGGCTCTGCTGGTGACGACTTGGACGGTAGGAACATCAACGCTGTGCCTGTGGTTGGCCGCTCTGCCGGCGCTCGGCGGCATTGACTGGGCGCGAGTGCCGGCGGCGGCGTGGTGGGGCGCGGTCTACACCGGCGGGTTCGGCGTCGCCGGGGCGTACATTTTGTGGAACGCCGCCGTGAAGCGTGTCGGCGGGACACGCGTGGCTGTGTATTCGAATCTGGTGACGGTGATCGCCGTGATCATCGCCGCAGTGGCGTTGGGCGAGACCATCACCGTGTTGAAGATCGTCGGCGCATTGGCCGTGTTCGGCGGCATCGCGCTGACGCATTGGCAGGAGAAGAAATAAGTGTACAAACGTATTCTCTACGCCACCGATGGTTCTCAGCCCGCGCGCAACGCGTTGGCGCACGCCCGCGACCTCGCGCAGAAGTATGGTGCGGAATTGATCCTCGTCCATGTTTTTCGGCATATCGAGGAGTTCGGCAAGTCGCCGTACTTCTCGGAAATCGAAGAGGAGCGCAAACGGGCCGGCGAGACGGTCATCGGGCAAGCGATGGCCGAATTGCGCGATTCGGGCGTGACGGTGCACATCGAGCCGTGCGAAGGCCAGCCGGCTGAAGCGATAATCAACGTGGCGGCCGTGAGGAATTGCGACCTGATCGTCATCGGCTCACGCGGCCTCGGCACATTCCAGGGGTTGTTGCTCGGCGGTGTGAGCGATCGCGTGGCGCGGCACGCGCCGTGCCCCGTTTTGGTCGTGCGTTAGATTAGATATTAGATCACGAATGACACGAATAAGCGAATGTCACGAATTTGCCCATTGCATTCGCGCCATTCGTCCATTCGTGTCATTCGTGATTTGAGAATCTGTGTTTTTGGGAGTGCCTATGAATTTTACGACTTTCAACGATATGCTTCGCCGGACGGCGTGGCGACTGCCCGATCACACCTTTCTGCACTGGAGTGACAAGAATCGCTCGATGACCTACGCGCAGGGCGATCAGATTTCAGATCAGGTTGCCGGAGCGCTGGCGGGGTTGGGAATCGAGAAGG
>JACQED010000544.1 GCA_016200785.1 Chloroflexota bacterium | reverse complement strand
GTGCCTTCGTGGTAAAGGTCTGGCGGCGGACTGAAATCCTTGACAGGCCAAATTCTTTACAAACAGAGCAAGTTTTACCGCTGAGTTCGCAGAGAACGCAGAGCGGCTCTAAAAATCTCAGCGAACTCCGCGTGCTCTGCGGTGGAAAACTCGTCGGTTTGAGGCGAAGCTTCGCTAGACGGTTACCACGACGCCTTCTTTAGTGTCCTTCGTGTCTTCGTGCCTTCGTGGTAAACGTCTGGCGGCGGACTGAACGGTTACATCGGAGTTTTCTTTAGCGGCTGGTATAATGCGAAATGGTCTGGCGCGCCGGGATCGCCGCGCCCGGCGAGCGCAATGCGAACCATCGAGCGGCATGGAGGATGTTGTGAAACCACGTTTGACATTCTTGGCGTTGATCGGAATGGCGCTCCTCGCGTCGGCTTGCAGTCCGGCCACCGAAGCGCCGCTGTTGGGTGTGACACCGGGCGCTTCGCTCGCTCCCGCGGCCTCGGGCGCAGCTGTGGCGACGGACACGCCGCTCCCGCCGCCCGCGCCGACTGACACGCCTGCCCCGCCGCCGACGGTCGCACTGCCCGAAGGCGCGATATTGCTGCCGACGTTGCCTCGCCCCGGCACCGACGTGCCTCCGAGCACGCCCGTGCAGCTTTTCCCGGCGGGCGCGCTCCAGGCCACACTCACCGCCCTGCCCCCGGCCACGCCCGACGTCGCCATCTACTCGGCGGTCTATCAAAGTTTCGAACACGGCGCGATGATCTACGTCGCCGAGTTCCGCGAGATATGGGTGCTCGTCGAAGCGCCCGGCCGCCGCGGCGGCCCGTACTATCGTTTCGCCGACAACTTCCACGACGGCGACACCGAAGGCATAGCGAACCTGCCCGTGCCGCCAGGCCTGTTACAACCCCATCGCGGCTTCGGGCGAATCTGGCGCGAACAGCCCGGCCTGCGCCAAACCCTCGGCTGGGCCAACAACTACGAACTGCCATTTTCGGCGCGCCTGGCGCACCTCAGGGCCGGCGCATTCGATGCGCTCGGAGGTTTCAACGCCTCGGCCGGCCTGTGGATGATGACTCTGCACGACAATTCGATCGCCTATTTCAGCGAGGCGACGAACACCTGGGGGATTGCGTCGAATCAATAACGTGACGTGTGGCGGGTGACGACCACTCGTCACGCGCCGCGCGTCACTCATTATGCGAACCTGGAATCTGACCGCCGACGATCCCCTCGCCCTCCGCCTCGCGGCCGACGTCCGCCTCGGTCCGACCGACTACGCCGACGATCAGATCTGGGAGCTGACGCTGGCCGGCGGCGACCCGCCCGCGCTGGCGCTCCGCACCGCCTACGGCTTGCGCTGCCGCGACGCGCGCCTCTTCGCAAGTTTCCGCGACGTGGGGACGGCCCCTGCGGCCGCCCCTCCGTTCGTCACCGATCCAAAAGACTTCGCCGCGCCCGTCACACTCACCAAGTTCTACGTCAGCTACCTCGAAGTCCGTTATTCACCTCTGCCGGCGATCCAGGTCGTCGCCGAGTATTGGGCGGCAGACTCGCACGCGGTCGCCGGGCGGCTGACGATCGCGAACGAGGGGAGCATGCCGCGCACCGTGGCCGTCCATCTGTCGTCGGTGCTTCGCCCGTCCGAAGGCGGCGAAGTGATGGGGCCGGTCAAGATCGGCGACACGAATCTGCTGACCGGGAAAACGGGCAACCTCGTCCCGGCCCTCGTGGCCGAAGGGCCTGGCCCCGCCGACGTGACGCCGTGGCCGAGTCTGAGCCGCACGCTCGAACTCGCTCCCGGCGAAACGGGCTATTGTCATTGGGTGCAGGCGGCGCGGGCCAGCGCCGAAGAGTCGCTGGCCGCCGCCCGCGCCGTGTTCGCGCGCCGGCCGTGGGAGGCCGAGTTCTCTAAGATCGAACTGGTCAACGCCAGCAACCCGGAGATCGAGACGGGCGATCGCGATTGGGATGCGGCGTTCGCCTTCGCGCACAAAGTTTCGCTCGCGTGCTACGTCGGCCCCACCTCGCATCTGACGCACCCGTCGTTCATCTTCACCCGCATTCCCGAACGCGGCTACAGCCGGGCCGGCGACGGATCGGATCATCCGTGGCAGTGGGACGGACAGGTGGCGACCGAGGCCTACGTGAACCTGCCGATCATCACGCCCGCCGCGCCGGAACTGGCTAAGGGCGTTATTCGCAACTGGCTGGCGGTGCAGGCCCCGGATGGATTCATAGACTGGAAGCCCGGCCTCGCCGGCCAGCGCAACCGCGCCCTGTGCATCCCGCTGCTCGCTTCGATCGCGTGGCAGATTTACGAGCACACCGAAGACCGCGACTTTCTCGCCGAGGTCTATCCCGGCCTGCGGCAGTTTTTCGAGCATTGGTTCCGCCCGAAATACGATCGCGATCAGGACGGCGTGCCAGAGTGGACTCACACCATCCAGTCGGCCTTCGACAGCAACCCGTCGTTCGATCGCTTCTCGCGCTGGGCGCAGGCCGCCGACATCACCCAGGCCGAGTCGCCCGACCTCGCCGCGTATCTTTACCGCGAAGCCCAATCTCTAATCGCCATTTCCCAATTGCTCAATATCCCCGACGACGTGCCCGGCCTCAGCCGCCGCGCTGAAACACTCCGCGCCGCCGTCGCGAAGATGTGGAACGACGCCACCGGCTCGTATCACTACGTTGACCGCGATCATCACGAGTCGCCGACCGGCGGCGTGCTGGCGCAAGGGCGTGGCGAAGTTTCGGCGGAGATCAATCGCCGCTTCGCGCCCTCGGCTCGCGTCCTCATTCGCAGTTACGGCCCCGGCGAAGCCCGCCCGCCCGTCAGCGTGGCAATTCACGGGCGCGGCCGGCGCGGCCGGCGCCGCATTGAGACGATCAAGCCCAGCCACTTTCAATGGTATTGGGGCATGGGAACCGCTTCCAGCGAAAAACTGTACGCCGAGATCGAGCGCGTCGAGGTGAATGGACTGACCGACGAATTCGAGACCACCGTCAGCACTACCGATTACACCAGACAGGATCAGACGTTATTGCTTCCGTTGTGGGCCGGCCTGCCCGACCGAGGCCGGGCCGAGGCGCTCCGCAAAACCATCCTCGACCCCGAACGCTACTGGCGCCCTTACGGCATCCCCAACTGCTCGGCGCAGGACCCGGCCTATCGCCCCGACAACCGCGACGGCTCCGGCGGCGTATGGATGATGTGGAACACCATGCTCGGCGAGGGGCTGGTCGAATACGGCTATCGCGACGAAGCCGCCGAATTGATCCGTCACGTCATGGCCGCGATGCTCCACACGCTCAAGAACGAGAAGACTTTCAGAGAGGCGTACAACTCGGATGCGTTGGAGGGGTTAGGTGACCGGGATTACCTGTGGGGCGTCGCGCCGGCGTATCTCTTCCTCAAGACGGTCGGCATCCGCATCATCTCGTCGCGCAAGGTGTGGCTGACCGGGCGCAACCCCTTCCCAAACACCGTCACCATCCGCTATCGCGGCGTGAGCGTCAGCAAGTCGGGCAGTACGTCGGTGGTCGTATTCCCGTCGGAGCGAGAGGTGGTAGTGACGAGCGTGGCGGAGCAAATGGTGGAGGACAATATGTGAATCAAAGCAACCCGGAGGCGCGAAATGGGATAAAATAGCAGAGTGACCACCAGCAAGCGGCGCACCCCACGCGCCAAGCCAAAGGCGTCGGGCGACGGGCAGCGGGCGGCGGCCGGCAAAGGCCGCGTCAAAGCCACTCGTCGCTCGCCACCCGCCGCGCACCTTCCCCAGAGTCCATCCCCCTCCCCCGCCAGGCAGGCGCGTCAACTCGAACTTCTCGCCGATGTCGCCCGCCATCTGGCCGGCCTCCACGAGCCTCAGTCCCTGATCGACGAAGTCGTTCGCCGGCTCAACGACGATTTTGGCTTCGAGCACGTCGCGCTTTTCCTGATCGAGAAGGGCGACCTCGTCCTGCGCTCGATCGGCGGCGAGTATGTGTCGCTGGTTCCGCCCGGAGCACGCGTGGCGATGGGGCGCGGCATCGTGGGATGGGTCGGGCAGACGGCCAAAACGTATTGGACGAACGATACGGCGGGCGATGAACACTTCGTCCAACTTGCGGGCGCTCGCACCGCCGCCGAGGTCGCCGTGCCGCTGCGCCTCGGCCGGGAAGTCATCGGCGTGCTCAACGTCGAAAGCCACCGGCCTGGCGCTTTCGATTCGACCGACGCCGGCACACTCGAGTCGCTCGCCGATCTTCTCGCCGCCAGCCTGCGCACGAGTCAACTTTTCTCTCAACTGCGGATCAGAGAACGGCTGGCCGAGGCGCTCCGCCGCGTGGGCGCCGCCGTCACGGCCTCGCTGGATTTGCCGGACGTGCTGGAGGCCATTTGCGTCGAGACCTGCGCGGCTTTCGACACGGATGGCGCAGTCGTTTGGCTCTTGGACGGTGACGCCAATGTGCTCCGGGCCGCTGTTGCGCGCGGCGTTGAGGCTCAAGCCATCCTCGGCCAAACCATCGCGCTCGACGATCGCGCATCTATCGCCGCCCGGGTCATCCGCGATCGCCGACCGGAGTTCATCAACGACTTCCAGCACGCCTCCATCGGCGTCGCCCGGCTCAAGCGCCTCACCAGCGCGCAGGCAGTGCTCGCCACGCCCATCGTTAAAGACAGCCAACCCCTCGGCGCGCTCGTCATCTTTGACGCCCGCCGTGCCCAACGCTTCGGCGAAGACGATCTGGCCGCCGCCGAACTGCTCGGCGCGCAAGCCGCCATCGCAATTCACAACGCCCGGCTGTTTGATGCTTCGCGGCGGCAGACGCAGGAGCTGGCGGGCCTGTACGATCAAATGAAACGCCTCAACGACATTACGCGCGCCGCGCTCGAAACGCAGGACTTTCCGGAAATGCTGCGATCGCTGGCCGACCGTCTGGGCGAGTTGATTGACGCCGACGGCTGTTACATCACCCTGTGGGATGAGAGCCGGCGCATGGCAATTCCCACGGCGGCTTCCGGGCCTCAGCGCGACACCTACCCGGCCACCCGCCCTCAGCCGGGCGAAGTCTCGCTGACCGAATCGGTCCTGGCCGCCGGTCAGCCTCTCACCATCGAGTCGGGGCATCTCTCCATGCTGGGATTGCCGCTACTCGTCGGCGACCAGAAGCTGGGCGCGGCCATCATCGCCTTCGACGAGCCGCATCACTTCACCCCCGACGAAATCGCGTTGGGCCGGCAGGCCTCCGGGCAGATCGCGTTGGCCCTGGCTCAAGCCCAATTGCTGCAGGCCGAGCGCAACCGCGCCGCGCAATTGACCGTGCTTCAATCAATTACCCAGATCGTCGCCTCGTCGCTCGAACTGAATCAGATCTTCCAGACGGTCGTAGAACTGGTGCAAGCCTCCTTCGGTTACAGTTACGTCAGCATCTACCGCCTCGACGGTGAGGTGCTCCGCCTCGGCGCTCAGACCGGCTATCCGGCCGAGTCGATCATCCATGCCATTCCGATTGCCTCCGGTGTGACCGGGCGAGCCGTTCGCACGCGGCAGGTTCAGTTCATACCCGACGCGGCAGCCGACCCGGATTTCCTGCGAGCGGCGCATGAAGTCCGGAGCGAGATATGCGTGCCCTTGTTGAAAGAGGCAGTCGTGCTGGGCGTGCTCAACGTCGAGTCCGACGCGGCTAAGCCGTTGACTCAGGCCGACGCTGACTTACTCAGCACCTTCGCGGGGGAGGTGGTCGTGGCGATTGACAACGCCCGCCTCTTTGAGGCCGAGCGACAGAGAGTGCATGAACTCAGCCTCCTGCACGGGATTGCCACCGCCGCGGCCGAGGCGACGGACGAGGACGCGTTGATCGAGCGCATCACCGAAGTCATCGGGTCAACCTTGTACCCCGACAACTTCGGCGTGATGTTGGTGGACGGCGACGCCGGCCTTTTGCGAGTTCATGCTTCGTACCGCTCGCCCCCGGAAGTGGATCGCTCCCCGGTGAGGTTGGGGCGCGGCATCACCGGGCAGGTGGCGCTCGACGGTCAGGCTCGCAACGTGTCCGACGTCAGGCGCGACTCGGCGTACGTCACCGCCGACCCTCGAACGCGGTCTGAGCTGTGCGTCCCGGTCGGAGTCGGCGACCGCGTGCTGGGCGTCCTCAACGCCGAGAGCGCGCGCTTCAATGCCTTCGCCGAAGCCGATCGACGCCTGCTGTCCACCGTCGCCGGCCAACTGGCCACGGCGATCGAGAAACTGCGGCTGTTCGAGACGGAGCGCCAGCAGCGCCAGTTGGCGGAGACCTTGCGCGAAACGGCCGTCGCGCTGAGCGCCACGCTGGATTTTGACTCGTGGCTCGACCGCGTTTTGGAACTCATCCTGCGCGTGGTGCCCTACGACACGGCCAGCATCATGATCGTCGAAGACGGTCACACGCGCATGGCCCGGCTGCGCGGCTACGACCAGTTCGACGCGACCCTGATCGAGCGCGTCACCCGGCTGACATTCGAGATCGCCGCGATGCCCACACTTCGCTGGATGGCCGAGACCGCTCAGCCGATTGTCATACCCGACACGGAGACCGATTCGCGCTGGACGAAGATCGAAACGGCGCACTACGCCCGCTCATGGGCTGGCGCGCCGATCATCGTGGAAGGGCAGGCCGCCGCCTTCTTCTCGCTCAACAAGATGGAAGCCGGCTACTATCAGGCCGAGCACGCCGAGCGTTTGGCGGCCTTCGCCGGGCAGGCCGCGTTGGCTCTGCAGAACGCGCGGTTATTCAAGCAAACCGAGCGGCGTGCCGCGCAGCTGTCCGTTCTCAACGAAATCGGCCAGACCGTCTCGGCTCTGCTGGACATTGACAGCATGCTCGAAGTGATCTACCAGCAGGTCCAGCGCACCCTGCCGCTGGATTCGTTCCACGTCTGCCTGTACGACGAGGCGACCGACGTCACCTCTTACCCGCTTATCTATGACAGCGGCCTGCGCTACGATGTGCCGCCGTCGCCGTTGATCAAGAACTCCCACACGGCGCACTCCATTCGGACGGGCAAGCCTTTGATCGTCAACCGCACCGCCGAGGAACTCGCGGCCATGCCCGCGCCGCAATCTCCGGTCGGCGACGCCTCGCGGACTTCAGCTTCGCTGCTTTTTGCGCCGCTGCGACTCGGCGCGCGGGTCATCGGCACGATCTCCGCGCAGAGCTACACGTTGAACGCTTACGATCGCGAGCACCTCGACCTGCTCCTGGGTGTGGCCCAGCAGGCCGCCATCGCGATTCAGAACGCGCGCCTCTACGCCGCGCAACAGCGCCAGCGCAAACTGGCGGAGACCCTGCGCGACATGGCAACGGCCTTGAACGCCACGCTCGATCTCAACCAGATTTTGAATCGCCTGCTCGAGGGCCTGGCCGAGCTCATCCCCTATGACAGTTGCTCGGTGATGCTGGTGGAAGGGGAGTATCTTCGGATTGTCGCCGGCCGGGGCTTTCCCCAGTCCGTCGCCGACCTGCGGTTCTCGCTGACGACCGACGCGCTATTTGACGAGATCCGGCGCACACAGCGCCCGCTGGTCCTGGAAGACGCTCAAACTGACGACCGCTTCGGCCGTTGGGCCGGCACCGACCACGTGCGCGGCTGGATGGGCGTGCCGCTCATCTCGAAGGGCGCGGTCATCGGCAACCTGACGGTTGACAGTCGCACGCCCGGCATCTATGCCGAACGCGACGCCGAGATTGCGTTTGCCTTTGCCAGCCAGGCCGCCATTGCCATCGAAAACGCGCGTCTGTACGCCGAGGCGCGGGCCCGCGCCGACGAACTGGCTCTGCTGGCCCGCCTCGGCGAAGCCCTCAATCGGGCACAATCGGCTGACGAAACCTTGCGGCTGGGGCTGGTTGAAGCGGTGAAACTGGTCAACTGCGAGCGCGGCAGTATCATCTTGTTGGAAGCCAAGTCCGGCACGCTCCAGATGTTCTCCCACATCGGCCAGCCGCCGGAGGAAGTGCGCGACTTCGGCGCCCGGCGCCCGACGGCTGAAACGGGCACGTTTGCCTTCTCCATCGGGCGAGGCGAGATGGTCGAAGTGACCGACAGCGCGACCGACCCGCGCATCGCCGGCCGGCGCGCCTCCATGTCCCGCCAATTCACCGAAGTGCCGCTGCAGACCGGCGCCGGCGTCATCGGCGTGATCGTCGTAGATGGTCTGCCGCGCGACGACCGTGACCGCCGCTTGCTGCGCGCCATCGCCGACCTGGCCGCCGCCGCGCTCGAAAAGGCCGGCCTGCTCGAAGGAACGCGCCAGCGGGCGCTCGCCCTGGCCACGCTCCACGCCACCGCGCTCGACATCGGCAGCCAAACCGAGCTGCCCGGCCTGTTGCAGACGATCGTCGAACGCGCGGCGCAACTGCTCGACGCCAGCGGCGGCGGACTCTACCTGTGCGATCAGGCTCGCCAGGAAGTGCGCCTGGTGGTTTCGCATACCTCGCCCCGCGACTACACCGGCGTTGTTCTCAGGTACGGCGAAGGCGCCGCCGGCCGGGTCGCCCAGACCGGCGAGCCGCTGATCATCGAAGATTACCGCGCCTGGCCGGGCCGGGCCGCCGTGTATGAGGACGACAATCCATTCAGGGCCGTCCTGTGCGCTCCCATGATCTGGAAGGGCCGGGTCACCGGCGTGATCAGCGTCCTCCACTACGCCGAAGACCGCCGCTTCACCCGGTCTGACCTGGATCTGCTCGTGCTTTTCGCCAGCCAGGCAGCAGTCGCAGTCGAGAATACGCGCCTGCTGGACGAGACCCGGCACCGCGCCGAGGAACAGCGTCTGTTGTACAACGCGACGCGTGATTTTACCGCCGCGCTGGACGAGGCCGCCGTGCTGCGCGCCATCGTCCGCCACATGGTCGCCGCGCTGCGCCTGGCCAGTTGCAGCGTGTGGCGGTGGGAAGCGACTCAGGATTGCGTCGTCGCCATGCTGCATGGCAACCCGGCCGCCGACCTTTTGGATCCGCCAGGCACCGTTTATGCGCTGGCGGATTACGCGGCGACCCGGTATGTGGTGGAGCACCGAGCGCCGCTCGTCGTCCGGGCCGACGACCCGACAGCCGATCTGGCCGAACGGGAGTGGCTCAAACGGTTCGGCTATGAGGCCGTACTCATGATGCCGCTCGTTGCCGGCGCTGAGCAGGTCTATGGCTTGCTCGAACTCTACCCGCAGCCAGGCGCGCCGGATTTCACCGCGTCCGACATGCAGGTCGCGCATCACCTGGCCGCCCAGGCGGCCGTGGCGCTGGAGAACACCCGCTTGCTGACGGAGACCCGGCGCTTTGCGCTGGAGCAGCGCTCGTTGTATGACGCGGCACGCGAATTTGCGGGCGATCTGGACGAAGAGGCCGTGCTGGGCGCCGTCGCCCGGCACTTCCTTGGCGTCCTGCGCATGGCTCATTGCGCCGTCTCGCGCTACCTGCCGGAGCGCGATTGCGTGGTTTCGCTCATTGACCGAAATGCCGACGGCGATTTCCACTTGGACGAACCAGGCACCGCGTATGCGCTGGCCGGTTATCCGGCCACGAGGCGAGCCTTGGAAACCCGGCAGCCTGAAATCATTGACCTCGATGATCCCGCGGCTGATAAGGCCGAGCGCGCATTGCTCAAGGAATTGGGATTTCGGCACTTGCTGATGATGCCACTTGTCGTTCACGAGGAGGCCATCGGCCTGGCCGAACTTTATCGTCGCGCCGGCGATCCGCCGTTCTCTGATGGCGATGTGGCGCTGGCGGCGAGCCTTACGGCACAGGCCGCCATCGCACTGGACAATGCCCGGTTGCATACGGCTGCCACGGATCACGCCCGTGAGTTGGACGCTCTGCTGCGCGCGAATGCGGCCCTACTGAGCACGCTCGAGCTGGAGCCGCTGCTGCAGAACGTGCTGACGGCGGCCATGGCCGCCATCCCGGCCGCCGAGAAGGGCACCATCCTGCTGATTGACCCGAACACCCGGCAACTGCAAATCCGGGCCGTGCTCGGCTACTTCGACCGGCGCCTCAAGACGTTCGCCTTCGCCGGGAACGACGGCTACTCTGCCAGGGCCGTGCGCGAAAGACGCCCGCTGCTCGTTACTGACGCCCGCGCCGACGCGGCCATCCGTTACGACGGGGACATCGAGGAAGTGCGAGAGATTCTCTCCGCGGTCGTCGCGCCGCTGATGATTCTCGACGAGCCGCTGGGCGTCATCGCCCTCGACGCGACGCGGCGCAATGCCTTCGGCGAGGCTGATTTACGCCTGCTTACTGCCTTTGCCAACACCGCCGCCGCCGCGATTGACAACGCCCGCCTGCACGCTGAAGTCCAGACCCTCGCCGTCACCGACGGCCTCACCGGTCTGGCGAATCGCCGTGCCTTCGACCACGCGCTCGAAGTGGAAGTCGCCCGCGCCGCGCGCTACGGCTATCCTATCTCGCTGATCATCGCCGACATTGACAACTTCAAAGTATACAACGACACTTACGGCCATCCGGCCGGCGACGAACGCCTCAAGGCCATCGCTGATCTACTGCGCGCCACTCTGCGCGATCCCGACCTCGCGGCGCGTTACGGCGGAGAAGAACTCGCGCTCGTCCTGCCGCACACCGACAAAGAGGGCGCGCTGGCGCTGGCCGAACGCATTCGCGCGGCGGCGGAGGCGGCTTTCCGCAATCGTGGCAGCGCCGGCGACACGTCGCTCGGCATTCCGGGTTACACCCTCAGCATCGGCGTAGCCGTCTTTCCCGACGACGCGACAAGGCCGGAGGATCTTCTCCTGACAGCCGACTTCGCCGCACTCAATGCGAAGCGGCTCGGCAAGAACCGCGTGTGCGCGGCGGAGAAGATTGGCAGCTAATCGCCGGCAGGTTGACCACGTATAATACCGCCCATGCAGCAAACCACTTCGGCGGCCTCGAGGCCCGGCGCGCGGCGGGACGAGGGCAGAATCCTGACGACCCTCCTGTGGCTGGGGCTGATTCTCCTTGCCGCCTTCTTCATTCATTGGCGTCTCAAAAGCGCATATAGCGCGACGTATTCCTATTATCGGTGGGACGAATTCGGCCCGGTGCCGGGTTGGGATGCTCTCATGCTGACTCTGCGCTGGCCGATGCGGATTGTGGGCGGCCTGGGTGGGCTGCTCCTGATCGCCGTCGAATTGCGCGCCGGGACAGTGACTAACTCGCTCCACCGCGCCTTGGCGAGTCGTCGCGGCGCGGCGATTCTCGTGGGCCTCGTAGCGTTGGCCTCGGGAAGTTATTACTTGCTCCCCGGCCAGATCGCCCTGTCGAGCGACGCTCTGGGCTATACCGGTTACGCGTATCTTGCGCGCCAGAGTCTGCAACTGGGCCAGTGGCCGATCTGGTCGAACTTCGCGGCGATGGGAACACCGTTATTGCAATTCTACGGTTTCTATCCGGCCCTGGCGGGACTCGTCGGCCTGGCGCAACCGGATATGTTCGAGGCCACCAAGTTTCTGGAATTGG
>JACQED010000009.1 GCA_016200785.1 Chloroflexota bacterium | reverse complement strand
TCAGGATCGCCTCCCGATTGATCTGTGGCGCGACGCAACCCAGCAGGCCCATGTCGTCGAGCGTGAGGTCGGTGTAAACCGTGTTGTAAAGCGCCTCGGCCAGCGCCGGCAAATAGGGCAGGGCCTCAGGGCTGAGCAGTTTGTCGCGGATTGCCATCAGCACCTGTTGTTGCCGCCGCATCCTGGCAAAGTCGCCGTCCTGGTGGCGGGTGCGCGCGTAGATCAGCGCCGTCGCCCCATCCATGTGCACCGGCCCGGCGGGGATGTCCACCACCATGGTCACGCCGTCGCCGGCGGGGTAGCGCGTGTCGTGGATCGCCTTCGGCACGTCGACGTCGATGCCGCCGATCGTGTCCACCGCGTTCTCAAACGCCCCGAAGTTGATCACGGCGAAGCGATCGATTCGCAGATTGAACGTCGAGCTGATTACCGTCTCCAGGTAACCCGGCCCGCCTCCGGGCAGTTTGTCAACTTCGCCCCACACGTAAGCCGTGTTGATTTTCCCTTCGGGGCGCTGGTTCTCGGGCAGGCCGGGCAGTGGGTCTTGTCGCCGACGTTCACGCCGAGGACGGCGATCGCGTCCGAGCGCGCTGGGCGCTGATAGGCGCTGTTTCGCCCGTCGAGGCCGATCAGCAAAATGTTCATCCGGCCCGGCCCGTCACACGAGTCCGGGAACGGCGCGGCTGGCGGGAGTTCGGGCGTGGGGATCGGCGTCGGATTCGCCGGGACGATGAGCCACAGCGTCGGCACCGGAGTCGGAGCGACGGTGGGCAGGCTCGCCGGAATCTGAGGCGGTTGTGAGGCACGCGGGACAATCATGGGAGTCGGAGTGGCGATGTCCGCCCAAGCCGTCCGGGTCAGCGAGAAAGTGTCCACCGAGGCTATTTTTGAAGGAGGAATGCTGCGCGGCGGGGCCGGCTCAGGCGAAGAAGGCTTTAATGCGGTGAAGGCGGCCAACAGCAGAAGCGCCCCGCCGCCGCAAGCCAGTGTCAGGGCGAGATAGGCGGCGAAGGCCAGGCGGCCCGCCGTGCCGCCGCGCGGATAAGTGTAGAGGCCGTTTGGACGAGTGCGCATCGGTCGAAAGTATAACCTATCCGCCGCCCACTTGACAAAGGGCGATAGTCCGGATAGAATGGCGCAGTATTTAGGCCAGCCTAAAAAAGAAATAAGGAAACTCCAAATGATTTCCGAGGCTGTCGAAAATTATCTCAAGATGATCTACGAGCTTCAGAATGAGACCGGCAAGGTCTCGACCAATGCCCTGGCCGAAAAGCTGGGAGTCGCCCCGGCCTCCGTGACCGGCATGTTGAAGAAACTGGCCGAGGAGCGCCCGCGCCTCGTGAACTACGAGCGCCATCACGGCGTCAGCCTCACCCCGGCCGGGCAGAAAATCGCCCTCGAAGTCATCCGCCATCATCGCCTGATCGAACTCTACCTCCAACAGGCCCTCGGCTATTCGTGGGATCAAGTGGACGCGGAAGCCGAGAAGCTGGAGCACGTGATCTCGGAGGACTTTGAAGATCGCATCGACGCTTTGCTCGGCCAGCCGGAATTCGACCCGCACGGCGATCCGATCCCCACCAAAGGCCTCCAGCTGGCCCGGCCCGATCATCCGCGCCTGAGCGAGCTGGCCGCCGGCCAGAGCGGGCGCGTGTCGCGCGTCCGCGACGACGACCCCGCCCTGCTCCGCTATTTGGCCGAACTGGGCATCATCCCCGATGCCACACTCACCGTTGCCGGCAAAGCCCCCTTCGGCGACACGCTGAGCGTGCGAGTGGGCGCCGAAAGCGACTCGCCTTCCCACACCCTCGGAAGGCCAGTTACGGACCAGGTATTTGTCGAAATACAAGGGAAATAATGGAAACGAAGGGAATTAGGGAAATGGCTCGCGAGATGCAGTTCCATTTGTTCCCCAAGTTCCTGTGTTTCCCTGTCGCCAATGGAGAAGCGATGACATGCATGACAGCAAAAGTCTTTCTCGCCGCGATTTCTTGAAAGCCGGACTGTTCGGCACGGCCGGGTTAGCCGGTATTGCGGCGGCGGCGCAGAGCGCCGCAACCGGAACGGCAAAGTCACCTGCCTTCGCGCCTCTGCCATCTGTTCCATCGCAGGACCACACCGGGCACGATCTGA
This sequence comes from Chloroflexota bacterium, assembly GCA_016200785.1. Lineage (GTDB taxonomy): Bacteria > Chloroflexota > Anaerolineae > Anaerolineales > JACQED01 > JACQED01. The sequence goes on along the minus strand of JACQED010000009.1, from coordinate 9,831 downwards.
CCGGCACGGTCGGCGACGTGGACACTAGCCGCTTCGATCCGATGCAGTATCTCACGCACTTCGATTACGGCAGGATCAGCCGGCTGCCCACCGGCCAAACATTGCGTGAGTGGGACATCACGGCGGTGGACGCGGAAATCGAAGTCGCGCCGGGCGTTTACTTTCCGGCGTGGACTTACAACGGCACGATCCCCGGCCCCACCCTGCGCGCGACCGAGGGCGATCGACTGCGCGTCAATTTCTACAATGGCGGCAGTCATCCGCACTCGATCCACTTTCACGGCATCCACCTGCCGAGCATGGATGGCCTGCAGGTCGTCGGCTCCGGCGACCGCTTCGTCTACGAGTTCGATGCGCGGCCGTTCGGCCTGCACCTGTATCACTGTCACGTGATGCCCCTCAAGCGGCATATCCACAAAGGGCTTTATGGCACGTTCATCGTTGACCCGCCCGGAGGTCGCGCGCCGGCGAACGAGATGGTGATGATGATGAACGGTTTCGACACGAACTTCGACGGCGAAAACGAAATCTACGCCGTGAACACGGTCGCCTTCCACTACGAACGCCATCCCATTCCGCTCAAGATCGGCGAGCTCAACCGCATCTACCTCGTCAACATCACCGAGTTCGATCCGATCAACTCGTTCCACCTGCACGCCGGGATGTTCAAGCTTTACCGCACCGGCACGCGGCCCGACCAGTGGGAATACACCGATACGGTGATGATGTGTCAGGGCGAGCGGCACGTGCTCGAATTCACGCTGGAGTATCCGGGCCGCTACATGATTCATGCGCATCAGTCCGAATTGGCCGAATTGGGCTGGCTCGGTTTTCTGGAAGCAGGGTGAGGGGTCTGACATGACGACTCTCGGCGAAACGACGCAGGCTGGAATGCCCGCCGCAACGAAAACGCGCGCTTCGATCCCAGGTTGGGTCTCCGCATTGCTCCCGCTGGCGGCGCTGGGCTTGCTGGCCGTCGCGTTCTCCATCACAAATCCGCTGGCGGTTTTTGAATCGAACCTGCCGGTAGCCGAGCAGATCAACGTCGAGCGCATCGCGCTTGAGCCGGGGCGCATGATCGTCTCCGTCGTCAACGGCGGGCCGGAGGCGGTCACCATTGCGCAGGTTGAAGTGGACGCCGCCTTCTGGAAATTCACCATCAGTCCCTCGCCGTTGCTGCCGCGCCTCGGACGGGCGACGATCGCGCTCGACTACCCTTGGGTGAAGGGCGAGCCGCACGTCGTCAAGATCGTCACCGCAACGGGCACGACCTTCGAAGGCACAGTCGCCGTCGCCGCCGTCACGCCGCGCCCCGGCCTGCGCGAATTCGGCACGTACGGCCTGCTCGGCGTTTACGTCGGAATCATACCGGTCATTTTGGGGTTGCTCTGGTTCCCCGCCATGCGCCAACTTGGCCGGCGCGGACTCGGTTTCATCCTCGCGCTCACCGTTGGCATGCTCGTCTTTTTACTGATCGACACGATGCTCGAAGCTTTCGAGGTCGCCGGAAAATTGCCGGGCGTGTTTCAGGGCGCTCCGCTCGCGCTGTTCGCGGCGCTGTTGAGCTGGCTTGCCATCGCGGCGGTGAGTTCGCGTCGTGGCGGCACGTCATCCGATCCCGTCGCGAATCGGCTGTGGGTCGCGACGATGATCGCGCTCGGCATTGGCCTGCACAATCTGGGCGAGGGGCTGGCGATCGGCGCGGCGTTCGCCCTCGGTCAGGCGGCGTTGGGATCGTTCCTCGTCGTCGGATTCACTCTGCACAACGTCACGGAGGGGATTGGGATAGCCGCGCCCGTGACTCGCGACCAGCCGAGCCTGTGGCGCTTCGCGGGGCTGGCTCTGCTGGCCGGCGCGCCCGCGATAGGCGGCGCGTGGATCGGCGGCTTTGCCTATTCACCGCTGTTGGCCGTGTTGTTCCTCGGCATCGGCGCGGGCGCGATCTGGCAGGTGATCGTCGAAGTCGGCAACCTGCTGCGGCGCGACGCCGAGCGCGATGGCCTGCCGCTCATCTCCTGGCTCAACGTCGCCGGACTGCTCGTTGGGATCGGCGCAATGTACGCCACGGCGTTTCTGGTGAAGTTCTAGAGAGAGGCAACGACCATGCTGTTCGCATCTGCCACGACCACCGAGCACAACCCGAACGCAGCTGTCGGCGCGCTGGCCGCACAGATCGGCGCACGCGGGATCGAGCACAGGCCCGATCTCGTCCTCGCATTTCTGTCCGGGCATTCTGCGCGCACGGCGAGGGAAATAGTCGAGAGTCTGAACGCAGCGCTGGATCCTCGCGTGCTCGCCGCCTGCACCGCCGAGGGAGTCATCGGGCACGAAGAAGAGATCGAGCGCGAGCCGGCGGTGGCAATCGTCGCGGCGCGGCTGCCGGGGGTGGAACTTGCGCCTTTCGCGATTCAGGCCGACGAGTGGCGCGATGTCCTCGGCGGCGCGGAGGCATTTCGCCGGGCCGTCGCCGCGCCCGAGGCTGTCAAGATGTTCATCCTGATAGCCGATCCTTTCACCTCGCCGATGGACGAGGTGCTGGAGGCGTTCAACACGCATTACCCGGGCGTGCCGGTGATCGGCGGAATGGCAAGCGGCGCGCAGATGCCAGGCGGCAATCTGCTGGTCCTGAACCACCAATACCTGAATGCGGGCGGGGTGGGCATTTCGCTCGCAGGTAGCTTCGACGTCGAAATCGTCGTGTCGCAGGGTTGTCGTCCCATCGGTCGTCCGCTGACCGTCACCGGCGCAGAGGACAACATCATTCTCGGCATCGAAGGCAAGCCGGCGTTCATTGAGGTGCGCGAGTTGTTCGCGACACTGTCCGAGGAGGAGCGCGCCCTTTTGCAGAACGGTCTCTTCGTCGGGCGCGCGATCAAACCGGTCGATGAGGAAGTGGGCCGGGGCGACTTCTTGATCCGGGGGGTGCTGGGCGGTGATCCGGAAAGCGGCGCGATGGCCATCGGCGACACCATCGGCGAAGGCGAGACGATTCAATTCCACGTCCGCGACGCGGCCACAGCCCAGGAGGATCTCGAAATGATGCTCCTGCCGCAGACGTTTCGCGATCCGCCGGCGGGAGCGTTTCTTTTCTCATGCAACGGGCGCGGGAGGCGTCTGTACGATCACCCTAACGGGGACATCAGCGCGATCCAGCAGATGATTGGGGTCACGCCGCTGGCCGGCTTCTTCTGCGCTGGCGAGATCGGCCCGATCGGCGGAAAGAATTTTCTGCACGGCCACACGGCGAGCCTGGCGCTGATCCGGCCAGTGTCTTGAGGGCAGGTGCGAAGAATGAAAGAGTCCTTAGCCGCGAACGGTATCAAGCGAGGCGACATCCGAACGGTTCAAGACGCCTCCCAGGTCCTGTCTGGCAAAAGCAAGAAAGGCCGGTTGGCCCGCCTCCTCCCCTTCCTCGGGCCAGCCTTCATCGCCAGCGTCGCCTATGTAGACCCCGGCAACTTTGCTACCAACATACAGGGTGGGGCAAAGTTCGGCTATCTTCTTCTCTGGGTGGTCGTGGCCAGCAACCTGATGGCGATGCTGGTGCAAGCACTGTCGGCCAAGTTGGGCATCGCCACCGGACAGAATTTGGCCGAACAGTGCCGGGCGAACTATCCCCGCCCCGTCGTGCTGTCGATGTGGGTGCTGATGGAGATTGTGGCAATGTCCACCGACCTCGCCGAATTCCTCGGAGCGGCGCTCGGTTTCAATTTGCTGTTCGGCATTCCGCTGTGGCTGGCAGGTATCCTGACGGCTATCGCGACTTTCTTGATCCTCGGCCTGGAGCGTTACGGCTTTCGACCGCTTGAAGCTGTGATCACGGCGCTGGTCGGCGTGGTAGCCGGCAGTTACGTGATCGAGACAATCCTAGATCGGCCGGCCTGGGGCCTGGTGCTGTCGCACGCCGTGGTGCCTCGATTCTCCGGCGGAGAGAGCGTGCTGTTGGCGGCGGGCATACTCGGCGCGACCGTCATGCCCCACGCGATTTTCCTGCACTCCGCCCTCACCCAGGACCGCATCGTCGTCCGAGATCCCGCGCAACTTAGGCGCCTCTTCCGTTTCGAGCAGGTAGACGTGCTCATCGCCATGACCCTGGCCGGTCTGGTCAACGCCGCCATGCTGATCATGGCGGCCTCTACGTTCTTCAATAAGGGGCTGACCGACATCGGCACGATCGAGGAAGCCCACCGCACACTACAGCCGTTGCTCGGGCCGGCGGCGAGCTGGGCGTTTGCAGTTTCTTTGCTGGCTTCAGGCCTGTCCTCCGCCTCCGTCGGCACGATGGCGGGTCAGGTTATTATGCAGGGCTTTTTGCACTGGCACATTCCCTCGTGGGTTCGCCGCCTGATTACCATGGCGCCATCACTGGTTGTGATCATGATAGGCTTCGACCCGACGCGAACGCTGGTCATCAGCCAGGTGGTCCTCAGTTTCGGCTTGCCCTTTGCCCTCATTCCCCTTATCATGTTCACGCGTCGGCGCGACTTGATGGGTGTGCTGGTCAATAGCCGGTTCACGACGGCAATTGCCGGCGTCGTCGCGGCGATCATTGTCGCCTTGAACATCTATCTTCTGTACCAGACGTTCTTCGGGGCGTGAGGCGATGTTCAAACACTTGCTCATTCCTCTGGACGGATCGCGCCTGGCCGAGACCGCCCTGCCCTCCGCCGCGCATCTTGCGGAGACGCTTCAGGCTTCGGTGACGCTCCTGCACGTCATCGAGCAGAACGCCCCTCGCGAAGTTCACAGCGAACCTCACCTGACCAACCCGCCGGAGGCGCAAGCGTATCTCGACCGGATGGCCAGCCGCGCCTTTCCGGCGCATCTGCATGTGGAGCGTCACGTTCATACGACCGAAGTCAGCGACGTAGCGCGCAGTATCACGGCTCATGCGTCAGAAATGCGCCCCGACCTGATCGTGATGTGCACTCACGGACGTGGCGGCCTGCGCCAATTGCTGTTCGGCAGTATTGCCCAGCAAGTCATCGCCCTCGGCACAACGCCCATTCTGCTCATTCGACCGACTGAAGCGGGAGCGCCACCTGCATTTGCCTGCCGCTTGATACTGGTTCCCCTGGACGGCGATCCGGCGCACGAGCAAGGTTTGCCTGTGGCGGTCGGCCTCGCCCAGGCTTGCGCCGCCGCACTGCATCTGGTCATGGTTGTTCCGACGCTCACCACACTCTTCGCCGAACAGGCGGCTGCCGCGAAACTACTGCCTCAAGCAATGACCGCACTTCTTGATATCGATCAGCAGAACGCAGAGGAGTACCTGGGCAACCATCTGCCGCCATTGCGCGAGGCCGGGCTGCCTGCGACGGCCGAAGTCGCGCGGGGCGAGCCGGCTCCCGTTATCACCGGCGCTGCCCGGCACACCGGCGCCGATCTCATCGTGCTGGGGACTCATGGCAAGGCCGGCATGGGGGCGTTTTGGTCGGGCAGTGTCGCGCCGAAAGTTACGATGCGCTCGCCCGTGCCGGTGCTGTTAGTGCCTCTCCACAGGCCGGGGGCGGCGCACTAGCATTGTGCGACGATCTGGCGAGGGCAGTTATCCGGGGCCGCGTGACTGACAAGCAAGGAGTGTATTACTTGCCAAATGCATGACAATAATCATTCCCCTGCCGGGCCTACCAGTGCTACACTGAACCCGTCGCCGCTCGACGAGGCCTGCATGCCAGATCAATCGCCTTCTCCAATCCTGAACGCACACACTCACGAATTCGAGCACTACGCCCACGACTATCATCACCGTCTCGACCCTCACCAGGCCGCTTCGCGCCTCTCCGACATCATCCTCGGCGGACAGGACGGCTTGGTCAACGTGCTCGGCGTGATTCTCGGCGTGGCCGCCGCCACGAATGACCCGCGCATCGTGATAGTGGCCGGATTGGCCGCCACCTTCGCCGAATCCGTCTCGATGGGCGCGGTCGCTTACACCTCCACGCGGGCCGACTCAGACCTGTACGAGAGCGAGCGAGCGCGCGAGCACCGGCACATCCATCTGGTTCCGGCACTGGAGAGGCAGGAGATCCGCGACATCTATCAACGCAAAGGCTTCGAGGGCGAACTGCTGGATCAGATTGTCGATAAGATCACTGCCGACAAGGATGTGTGGGTGACCGTGATGATGGCCGAGGAATTGCAGCTCGTGCCGACAGATCGCCGGCATGCCATACGTTCGTCGCTGGTGGTCGGCCTGGCGGCCATCGTCGGCTCGCTGATACCGCTGGCGCCGTTTATTTTTCTGCCGGTCAGAGTGAGCATGGCCGTCTCCGTCGCCATCGCGGCGCTCACGCTGTTCGCCGTCGGCGTTTACAAGGCGCGCGTGACGGTGGGGCATCCGGGGAAGAGCGGGCTGGAGATGGCCGTCATCGGCACGCTGAGCGCGCTGGTGGGATACGGAGTCGGCGTGCTGTTCAAAATCCCGGCGACGCCGTAATCCGCGAAGGACGCGAAGGCGTGCGTAGAATCTTCGCGGTGCTTCGCGCCGCGCGTGGATCAAAAACCGGGCCAATCTCTCGAATGGCCCGGTTTCTCTTCGCCCATCAAGCGCGAGCGGCCGCCCGCGCATCACGTCCGATTGCGCTTCAATTCAAGAAAATACGGTAAGCGCGTAAGTCCCGCCACGTGATCCCACAGTTCGATCGCTTCCTCGCCGTGCGGTACCACGTCAATCAACGGCCCGTAGATCGGCGCGGGGTTGCCGTCAATGAATAGAGTCGGCACGCCGAAGGCGCCGCTCTTGGTGGCCCGCTGGTAATCAGCCTCAAGCGCCGCATCGAGCGCGTTGTCTTCGCGGGTTTCACTCAGGAGTTCAGCCGACAACCCGGCGCGAGCCAGAGATTCCGCCAGCATCGCCTGGTCGTCGATAGCCTCTTTCTCCACGTGGCGCGCTTCGCCAATGGCGAGGTAGAGAGCGTCAATGCCTCCGTTGCCAGCAGTTTCAAGCGCCCGCGCCAGAAGGCGGATTGCGTGACGAGGCTTCCGAAGGCGAACCGGGTCGAGGTCCGCCGAGTGCCGGTTGACGTACTCCAGCGAGAACAATCGCCACTCAATCGTCAGCGGTCTGTTTCGCGCAACTTCACGAATCCAGAGCGAGGCCCGGTAGGCCCACGGGCAGGATGGATCCAAAAGAAAACGGACGTGATGTCCGTTTTTCTCCACACTCGTCACGATTACGATCCGGTGAGCAACATGAGCACCGAGCGAGTCGCCAGCGCCATCAATGGGCCGGGCAGGATGCCGAGGAGGAAAGTCGCCAGCGCGGTCAGGCCGATCGCGAGGTTGAGCGACCATCTATCGAGGGCCACACCTTCGCCCTCGTGCATATACATGATGAACACGACGCGCAAATAGTAGTACGCCGAGACGAGCGAGGTCAGCACGCCGACCAACGCCAGCCACACGAATCCAGCGTCGAGCGCCGCGCGAAACACGTAGAACTTGCCAATGAACCCGACTGTCGGCGGCAGGCCGGTGAGCGACAGCATGAACAGCGCCATCGCCAGCGCGAGTCCGGGGCGCTTCCGTCCGAGTCCCGCGTAGTCGTCGAGGCGCAGTCCCTTCCCCTCCTCGCGCTCGACGGCGACGACGACTGCCCACGTTCCCAGATTCGTCACGGCATACGCGAAGAGGTAGAAGAGCGCCGACCCAACCGAGAAATCCGCGAGATCGCGCCGCGCCCCCGCTGCGACGAGCGCCATCAGAATATAGCCGGCGTGCGCGATACTCGAATAGGCAAGCATACGCTTGATGGACGACTGCGCGATGGCGGCGAAGTTACCGAGGGTCATCGTCAGCGCGGACAGTGCGGCGACAGCCGGCACCCACGTCGGGCCGAGCGCGGGGAACGCCGAGACGAAGAGGCGCAGAAGCGCGGCGAACCCGCCGGCTTTCGCGCCGACCGACATGAACGCGGTCACGACCGACGGCGCGCCCTCGTAAACGTCGGGCGTCCACATATGGAATGGCACGGCAGCCACCTTGAAGCCGAGGCCGACGAGGATCAATCCCACACCCGCGAGCAGCAACGGATCGCTCAGTTTCCCGGCGGTAAGCGCGGCGGCGATCCCATTGAGGCCCGTCGTTCCTGTCGCGCCGTAAGCAAGCGCGATGCCATAGACGAGGAAGCCGCTGGAGAACGCGCCCAACAGAAAATACTTCATCGCCGACTCTTCGGAGGCAAGTTGCGGGCGAGCGAAGCCTGAAAGGACGTACAGCGGGATCGAGAGCAGTTCGAGGGCGAGAAAGACGACGATCAGATTCGCCGCGGTCGCCATCAGCATCATGCCGCTGATGGTAAAGAGGATCAGCGGATAAAACTCGCCCCGGTCAATCCCCATCCGCTGGAGGCTGTTCCGCGCCAACACGATCCCGACCGCGCCGCTGAGCAGGAAGACGAAATTCAAGAACTGCGCGAAGCCATCCACGACGATCATGCCGCCGAAGGCCGGGAAGGAGAAGCCGAACTGCCAGATCGTTGCGATCGCTGCGGCAACCAGGCCGAGGATCGCCAGCCACGCCGTCCAGTATTTCCGTTCGGTTGGTATGGCGAGGTCGATCAACAACAGGAGGCAGGCCCAGCCGGAGACGATGAGGAGAGGCAGAAGGGTGAGGAGGTCTGAAATGGTCATTGTCGATCTATTCGGAAGGTTGTTCCATGGGCTTCCATGATCCGGCGGGTCGCCTCCAGCCTGATTTGCGCTTCTGTCCAATCTGGATGTCCCGCACGCACCTCAGCTCGCACCATGTTTACGGCCACCTGCCGCAATCCAGCGACGATCCGCCAGCGTTGCTCGATTGTCAGCCGGCGCAATCGGTCAAGGTAGAACTGCTCCGCCTTTTCGCTTTCAAATTCGCCGAAGGCCGACAGGTACAGCACGCATCACGCTATCTCATCGCCACCACCGCGCCGAAGTTCGCCACCAGTTGTTGCACCGACGGGGCCATCAGGTCGAAGAACGGTTTGGGATACAGGCCGATCCAGAAGATGAAGATGACGACCGGCACGAGGACGGCGATCTCGCGCCAATTGAGGTCGGCCAGTTTTTCGTTTTCGGGCTTGTCCACCGGGCCGAGGAACATGCGCTGGAACATCCACAACATATAGATCGCGGCGAGGATGACGCCAATGGCCGAGACACCGGCGAACCAGTAGTTGCCCTACGCCGAATAGCCGCCGCCCGCGCCGCCTGCGCCCCACGCGCCGAGCAGGATGGCGAACTCGCCGACGAAGCCGTTGAGGCCGGGCAGGCCCATCGAGGAGAGAGTCACGATCAACGTCAACGCGCCGTATACCGGCATGACCTTCCACAACCCGCCGAACGCCGCGAGGTCACGCGTGTGCCGCCGCTCGTAGATCATGCCGACGATAAGGAACAACGCGCCCGTCGAAAGGCCGTGATTGATCATTTGCAGAATCGCGCCCTGAATGCCTTGCGGATTCAAGGCGAACAGGCCGAGCATCACGAACCCGAGGTGGCTCACCGACGAATAGGCGACAAGTTTCTTCACGTCCTTCTGCGCGTACGAAACAATTGCGCCGTAGATAATGCCGATCACGGCTAGCAGGCCGAGGTACGGCGCGAGTTGCACCGCCGCCGCCGGGAACAGGCCGAGATTGAAGCGCAAGAAGCCGTAGGTGCCGAGTTTCAGCAGGACACCCGCCAGAATGACCGAGCCGGCCGTGGGCGCTTCGACGTGGGCGTCGGGCAACCACGAGTGCAGAGGCCACATCGGAACCTTGATGGCGAAGGCGGCGGCGAAAGCGAGGAACAGCCAGATTTGAATGTTGGCCGCAATGCCGCCGGTCTTGGCCGCGAGGTCGGGGAC
>JACQED010000008.1 GCA_016200785.1 Chloroflexota bacterium | reverse complement strand
GTCTTGATTGACTTCTTGCCCAGCCGCCCGGCCAGTTCGCGCTGATCCGAGGCAAACACATTCACCGCGAACACGCCGCCGGCCTCGATCAGGCGATGCGTCTTGCTGTCCGTTTCCACTGCCACGGCGATGTGCGGCGGGGTGAAGGCGGATTGCGTGATGAAGTTCGCGGTCATCATTGCCATCTCGCTGCCGTGCGCGGCGGCGACGGCGTGCAGACCGTAGGTGAACCAGCGCAGTACGGTTTTCTTAGCGGCTTCGTCCATGTTACGGCAGGATAAGCACGGCGATGATTCCGGCGAGCGGCACGAGTTGCAAAGCCAACAGTTCCAGCAGAGTCACGGCATTGAACGGCCAAACCGGGACGCGGCGATTGCGGGCGTACACCCGGCGCAGGAATTCCAATTTCTCCTCCTGCGCGCGGCCCTCGGCCGGATCGAGTCGCTCCGCGTTGTCGAGCAGGCTCTTCGCCAACTGATCAATCTGTCGGCCAAGCGAATCCAACTGATTGCGCACCTGAGCGCGGCGGCGGCGCATCGCGCGGCTGACGCCCCACAGCGGCCAGAAGAACCCGGCCAGCGCGAGGGCGGCGCACAACGCCGCGAGGCCGGCGAAGGGCAACCGCCCGCCGTCGAGGCCGCGCGGTTGAACGAAGTGCGCGCTCAGGGCAAAAGCCCACCCGCCAAGAAAAATCGCCGGGCCGGCGAGGATCAGCGCGATCCCGAGGCCGAGGTCGCCGAGCGGTTTCAATCCGCCACAGCCATCCGGATTTTCAAGCGAGAGGTCAAACTCGAAGGCTTCGCCCGACTTCGCGAGACGAATCGCCAACGCGACGGGCCGCCAGATCAAATAGCCAGCGCCGAAGCCGAGAGAGTAGACGACCAAATAGAAAAGCACACCCAGCCAGGCGGAGGGATAGCGCGCGAGGGCCTCTGCCCATTCACTCGGCGCACCGACCCCGAACGGCCAGAAGACAGCAACGACGACGATCGTCCCCGCGAGTCCGAAAAGCAAACCGAGCGAATGATTGAGCAATGCTTCGCTCTCGGCGAGGAACGTCACGAGTCGCGTTTCAGCCGCGGCATCGCCTTCTGTCTCTCGCGCGCGGAGCAGGTTTCGATGCCTCAGATCGATCAAGGCGCGCGGGAATTGGGCGAACAGCGTCCCCATGAGTCCGATTGACAGGGCGGCCGCCAATACTCCGATGGCAAACATCAGGTCGAATGGCTGACCCGACAGGGCGAGCGCGATTTCAAGGGCCGCGGCGATGCCCAGCATCGCCCACGGCAGCGCGGCGAAGCCGTTCGCCAGCGGCCTCGAACGAAATACCCGGAACTGCGCGAGCGCTTCGGCAACCGTCGCCGCCGGGGCCGGCGCGCTCGGCGCCCTTGCCGCTGCTTCAGTTGAAACTGTCGTCGCTGTCATCATTGCCTCACTCGGCGGGCTGGATCATAGCCTCAATCCGATACAATTTCAAATCCATGTTTTGCGACCCGCCCTCGCGCTGAAAGTAGACGCCGGGCAGAGTCGCCACCTCGGTCAATCGCCCGGAGGCCCGCAATCGCGCCACGGCCGGCTCAAGTTCGACGCCGTCGGCGAGCAGATAGACTTCGCGCCGGGCCGCGCGCATCGCCGAAAGGAATGAGTCGAATTCGCTTTCATTCCAGCTCGCCGGGCGCACCGTCGCGCGCCTCGCATAAAGCTCGACCGCGCCGGAGTTCAGCGAAGCGGCGATCACGGCGTCGGGAGGCGTAAGGTCGGCCAGATGACCGAGAGCGGCGCGCTGTTCGGGAAAGAGAAACCCGAAAGTGAAGAACCCTCGGGCCAGCGGCCAGGCGGACTCCCAACGCGCCAGCGGCGCGGCCACGATCAACGCGACGGCGGCAATCCGCATCCCGACGCCCCGCGCCATCAACCGGCGGATCGCCTCGATTGCGCCCAACGACCCGATCAGCGCCAGCGCCGGAAAGAGCGGCAGGAGATCGCGCAAGCGCAAATACGGATAGGGCAAATGGAAAAGAATCAGGGGGCCGAAGCCCAAACACAAGGCGATCAGTTCGCGCCGGTAGCCGCGCCACATCGCGGCGAGGCCGAGGCCGACGAACGGCAGTGCCCACAGGAATTCGCGCGGCGCGAAAAACTCTCGCGCCATCAGCACGGCCATCGCCGGGATGGCCTCCATGCGAAACAGCGCATACCAGAGGTCAGGAATAGCAACAACCAAAGAACAAACTCCAAAACTCAAAAGGAATATGAGGCGGCGCCTGCGGTCAGGGATGCCAGCAAACGCAAGATAGAGAATCGCCGGGGCGAGCAAGAGTTGGGTGTAGCGGACGAAGTAGGCCCAGCCGAAGGTGAGGCCGGAGAGGAAAGCCCTCAACCCCGGCCCGCCCTCCGCGCGTCCCGTTCGTAAACTGCGCGAACGGGAGAGGGGAGCAACCCAGAGGGTCAGGGCCAAGACCATCGTCGTAAACAACTGGCCCGCGATGTCGGCCAGCGGCACGAGCAGGCGGGTGGTCTGCTCAAGCGATGTGGCCAGCCACAGGGCGGCCAGCGCGCCGATCGCCCAACGTCTCGGATGATCGCGAAAGAGGACGAGGGCAAGCCACACAGTCGCGCCGAGCGCGGCGAGGCCGAGGATCGGGTTGAGCAAATACAGGCCGCGTTCGCCAAAGGCGCGATACGCGACGGCCAGCAATACCGAGAAGCCGGGAGGCCAGACCGTGGCCGATAGAGTCGACGGCGCGATCGGCACGCGATAGCCGATGTGCATCATCGGATAGATCGGCAATCCGAGATCGCGGGCGACTGAAGCGAGCGGGAACGAGTGCAAAAGCGTCCCGCGTTCGGCGAGGTCTACCCCCATTTGAACGTAGGCATACGGGTCGGAGCCGGTAACGCCGGAGGGGGCGCTATGGAAATAAACGTAGCCGCTCCAGCCAAAGGCGAGCGCGGACAAAGCCAGAGTCGCCGCCGTGCCGCGCCACAACGCCGGGAGGCGAATCGCTACGGCCCAAATCGCGCCGAAGGCGAAGGCCCAATCAAGATTGAGCCAATCGCCCCAGGGCTGAGGCACGAGGAGTGATCCAATGCCGGCTCCGCGAACGCGAACGGTGAACGCGATGAGCAGGCGCAGGGCGGCGACGAGGTAGGCGAGGGCGAGAGGGGTGAGGCGTGACGCGTGAAACGTGACGGGTGACGGGTGACGAGCGAGGCTGATATCCGTCGAGAGCGCCAACATGCCGAGGACGGCGGAGATCATGAGGAGGGGCGGCCAATGGGCGAGGCGCGCGACGAGGAGTGTGCCGCCGAGGTGCAAGAGCAAAATCGCCGCGCCGTGTGGGGACGGCAACGGCGATGCGTCCGAGGGCTGGAGGGCCAGCGCGCGCAGCGCTTGTGTCATTTGCCTTTGAACTTCGGCGGCCGTTTGTCCAAGAACGCTGCCACTCCTTCGCGGTGATCCTCGGTGTGTCCCGCGACCTCTTGCAAGTGCGCTTCGTAGTCGAGAGCCTGATCGATATTGAAATTGAGCGCGGCGTTCATCGCGCGCTTGGTGAGGCCCAGCGCTTTGGTTGGGGCTTGAGCGAGTCGGACAGCAAGCGCGCGGACAGCGGCTTGCAGTTCTTCAGCGGGCACGACTTTGTTGACGAGGCCCAGCGTCAACGCTTCTTCTGCAGTGACGGGATCGTTGGTGTAGGCAAATTCGAGCGCGCGGCTGAGACCCATGAGTCGCGGCAGGAAGAAACTCGCGCCGGTATCGGGCGCGAGGCCGATGCCGCTGAAGGCAAAGCGGAGCTTTGCGCCCGCCGCCGCGTAGCGAATGTCGCAGGCCAGCGCGAGGCCCAGCCCCGCCCCCGCCGCCGCGCCGTTGATCGCACAGAGGACCGGCTTCTCAATCGAGCGCAATTTCGCGGCGATGGGGTGATACGTCTTCAGCAGGTGCTGGCGGAACGACAACTCGTCAGGCCGGTTACGCAATGCGTCGAGGTCTTGCCCCGCGCAGAAGCCCTTGCCCGCGCCGGTCAGCACGATGCAACGCGCTGTCTCGTCGCGCTCGGCGGATTTGAGCGCAGCCTGAACTTCCGCCGCCACCGCGTCGTTGAGCGCGTTGAGTTTGTCGGGGCGGTTGAGGGTAAGAGTGAAAACACCTTGGGAGAGTTCGGCGAGGATGGTGTTATAGGTCATGGAGTAACCTTTCCCTTATTTCCTTTGCTCCTCTGCAATTCGCTCCACTTCCTCCCTCACCAGTTCCAGCGTCGCCGCGATGGTGCCGTCGGAAGGCACGGTCGGGCCAGAGGGGATCAGGCAGCCGGTAATTTCGACTAGACGACCATTATCGTCGTCGAGCCTGAGATCGAGGCGGCCGAGGCGGCCGCCGTATTCGCCGGCTTGCGCGATGGCGACTCGATTCACGACAACCGGCGGATCGAGACTCAAATGAGAGTGACCGCCGACGATTGCGGTCAGACCTCCGACCACGGTCGCCAAACGCGTATCGGCGGAGTAGCCGAGGTGCGACAGCAAAATGATTGTCCGCACGCCGTCCGACCGCAGCTTATCGACCAGTTCCCGCAAAATGCCCACGCCGTTTACGGCGCGATAGCTGTGCTGCGAGTGGTCGTAGCCGATCCAAGCCGTCAAGCCGATCACGCCGGCCGGCCAGCCGCCCAGATCAACGAGGGTGTGAGTCCGAAGGCCGGGCACAGCGAGGCGCGTCTCATCGGCGAGGCTTCGCAGGTTCGCCGCCAGCACGGGAAAGGCGGCAGAGGCGATCAGGTTGTCCAGCGCCGCCGCGCCCCACTTCACGTCGCTGTTGCCCAGCGTTACCGCCTGGTAGCCCATCGCGTTGAGCAACGCGTAGTTCGCCCGCCCGTGCGTGGCCAGCGACTCCGGGCTTTTCTTTGAAGACGAGTCGCCGGCGTCGAGGAGCAAAACGCGCCGGCCCTCGTCGCGCGCCAGCGCTCGCTCGCGTTGAATCAAAGTCGCCAGGCGCGGCAGTGCCTCGAGCCGACCGTGCAGGTCGTTGGTGTGCAGGATGGTGAGACGCAATGGAGCTCAGTCGTCGAGGTCCGGCGGCTCGTCAGCCTCAGGGAGATCAGCCCAGCCGACGCGCACCCACAGGATGAGCACGTGGCCTTCGGGGACTTCGGAGGCGCGGGCGGCGATGACTTGAGCCTCGCGGCGCAAGCCGTCGGACTGGCGATAATCGAGGAACACCGGGCGGCCTTCCGACCAGGCTCTGCGGCAGCGTTCGATCATCGCCGGGCCGTTGAACGTTCGCAATTGGCAAACGGCCGACGGCGCGAGGTGCGGCCCCTCGCCCAGCGCGGGAAGCCACGACTCGCGAGCCGGTTGAAACTCCGGCGTCGGGCCTTCGATAATCGTAATCTTCTCTGGGTCTTCCATGCGATGAATGCTCACTTTAGCCACGTGACAATTCAAACACCACTTTGATAGGCTTCGCCGCCGACTTCGCAGTTGAGGTGGCGATGGCCTGCTTGTAATCCTTCAGCCGGAAACGATGCGTGATGAGTCCGTCGTCGCGGAACTTGCCGGCGCGGATCAACTGCGCCACCCACTCGAACGTGTGCTTGCGCTCGCCGCGCCATTCGTCCGCGCCGAAGCCTTTACTGCCGATCAGATCGACTTCCTGATGCCAGATCGGATTGAGGTCGATCTTCATCGGCGAGAGATCGATGCCGACCATCACCACCGCGCCGCCGGCGCGTGCCCAGCGCAAGCTGTCTTCGATCGTATCGGGATGGCCGACGCAATCGTAGATGACTTCGAAGCCGCTGGACAGCGTTCCTTTGTTGAGCGGGGCGGTGAAGTATTGACTGCCGGTGATGCGCGCGGCGGCCTGGTATCCAGCTTCGCGGCCAATGATCTCGTTTGCGCCGAAGCGCCGCGCGGCCTCGGCCTGATGCGGGTACTTGGCGACGACGGTCAGGTGGCACTCCGGCGCGACCGCGCGCACCGCTTGCACCGCGAGCAGTCCGATGATGCCCGCCCCGACGACGAGCACGTGGTCGGTGTTCTTCGGCGGGCGGCGCATCACTCCGTGAAAGGCGACCGACGTCGGCTCGATCAACGTCGCCTGATCGTCTGTGATGTCGTCGGGCACCTTGAACACTTCGGTTTCGTGACAGGTGTACCCGTCGCCCCAGCCGCCGCCGACGCCGCGCGGCCCCACGTTTGCGTCGGCGTTCTCGCACAGGCCGAACTCGTGGCGGACGCAGAACTGGCACGGCGGATCGATCTCTTGCGACATGCAGTTCGCGCCGAAGAAACGTGTTTCCATGACGACGCGGTCACCCGGCTTGAAGCGCGTGACGCCCCCGCCGACCTCGACCACGTCGCTCACGACTTCGTGACCGAGATAGAAGCGGCTTTGCCCCGGCAGCGCGGCGGGCGCGATCGCCGGATCGGCTTTGACGAAGAGCAGCGACAGATCGGTGGCGCAAATGCCGCAGGCGCGGTTCTCAACTTTGATCCAGCGCGGGCCGGGCAGTGTCGGTTCGGGGAATTCGGCGACGGTCGTCGGGCTGAGCGGCGACCAGACGACGCCCTGCCACATCGGGCGGATGGTTTTGGTGATGAGGACTTTGGGGATGTTCTTGTCGAAGTAGATAGTTCGCATGATGGATTGGAGATTAGGAATGGTTGAACGGATTATCGGTGGCGAGGCCTTCGGCTTGAGCGGCTTTGAGGAGAGTCGAGTCGCCGGAGACGAAAGTCAAGGCAATACTGTGCTGATTCAGCAGGTTGTGAACTTCAAGGGCGACCGCAAGTTGCACGGCGTCGTAAGCTTTGAGGGGATGGCGTTGAGTTAACTCGGCCGCTTGCTGGAAAGTCGCTGGCGCAACCTCAATGATACGGAACAGCGAATTGAGTTCTCCGGTCAACCGGGAGTACACCAAATCGCGTGTGCGTTGCGAGATGCGCCCGGTGCGCTCCAAAATGCTGAAGGCAGCCGCTCCTTCCGTCTGACTCACCCGAGACAGATATACATGATTGGTGTTCAGGCCGTCGGCATCCACCTCGTCAATGATTCGATTCACCCAGAGGCTGCCGAGTTCAGAGACATATCGCTTGACCAGCGCACTTGCGTCGAAGTAGTAAAAAGCCATCGCCATCTACCGCCGGTTGTCAATGACAATCTGAGACAACGGCGGATCAAGTTTGAGGGCGCGCATCTCGTCTTGCACGCGCTGTCTTTCCTCGGCCGCCAATCGCAGCCATTGGGCCGCGCGAACTATATCCTCCGGTAGCGGCTCACCCAACAGGCCAGCCTCGGCCAACACCTTGTCGGCGGCGATGTGCTCCGGCTTCGCTTTTATTCTGGATGTGCCATTGCCTCGCCACTTACCCTGCCGGCGCAGTGCTTGCCGAAACTTCGCGATGTTGGCCTCTAGCGTGCTAACACGCTTTTTCAATTCCTTCAATTCACTGGCAACGGCCGCCATCTTCCTGCCCTCCACTCCGTCGCGATTCTATCACAAACTCTCTCGATCCCCGATCTCTACTTCCCCTTCCACTCCGGCTTCCGCTTTTCGATAAACGCTTGCATCCCTTCTTTCTGGTCCTCGGTGCTGAACAGCATGTAGAACGCGCGGCGTTCGTCGGCCACACCGTCGGCGAGGAATGATTCAAAAGCGTTGTTGACCGCTTCTTTGGCGAAGCGGACGGCCAGCGGCGCGCGGGCGGCGATCTCGCCGGCGAGTTTGACGGCCTCGTCGAGATAGACCTCGACCGGGACGACGCGGTTGACGAGGCCGGCGCGCAGGGCTTCGTCGGCGGTGATGAACCGGCCATTGAGCACCATCTCCATCGCCAGCGCCTTGCCCACGGCGCGCGTGAGGCGTTGGGTGCCGCCGGCCCCCGGCATGACGCCGAGATTGATCTCCGGCTGGCCGAAGCGCGCCGTCTCGGAGGCGACGATCAGGTCGCAGGCCGTCGCCAGTTCGTTGCCGCCGCCGAGGCAGAAGCCGGATACGGCGGCGACGATCGGCTTCTTGATCCGCTTGAGGCGATCCCAGCGGGCGATAGCGTCGCGCTGAACCATCTCGACCGTCGTCGCGCCGGCCATCTCTTTGATGTCGGCCCCGGCTGCGAACGCTCTTTCGTCCCCAGTCACGACCATACAGCCGATGCCGGGGTCGCGATCGAATTCTTCGAGCGCGACGGCGAGTTCCTCCATCACCATCGAGTTGAGGGCGTTGAGTTCCTTGGGGCGGTTGAGGCGAACGAGGCCTACTCGCTCGCGGGTTTCGGTGAGGATGAATTGGTAGGTCATGCAGATTTCCCTTTCACTGTAACCCGGCTGGGCTATAATGAACCGCAGATCGAGACACGCGAATGGCGTACGAGATTATACATGCAGATTGTTTTGACTGGCTAAAGACTTGCCCGCCCGGCTCGTTTCATGCCGTCATCACCGACCCGCCGTTCGGCTTCCGCGAATTCACTCGGGTGGAACTCACCAAGATGAAAAACGGGCACGGAGGAGTGTGGCGCATCCCGCCAGTGATCGGCGGGAGCCAGCGCGCGCCACTGCCGCGATTCACTGTTCTATCGCCCCAAGACGTGGAGCAGATGGCCGAATTCTTCGGACAATGGGCAGAACTGCTTTTGCCGGCGCTCGTCCCCGGCGGGCATCTCTTCATCGCCGCGACTCCGCTCTGGTCACATGTCGTCTTCAGCGCAGTGGCCGAAGCCGGTTTTGAGAAGCGCGGCGAGATCGTGCGCCTCGTGCGGACACTGCGAGGCGGCGATCGGCCCAAAGGGGCAGAGGCCGAGTTCCCGAATGTGAGCGCGATGCCGCGTTCGTGCTGGGAACCGTGGGGCGTGTTCCGCAAACCATTTGAAGGCACGCTGGCTGGAAATTTGCGCCAGTGGAAAGCTGGCGGCTTGCGCCGTCTGCCGGGCGGCAACCCATTCCCGGATGTGATAGACAGCGTTCGCACCCCGCGCCGCGAACGTGACATCGCGCCTCACCCTAGCCTGAAGCCGCAGCAATTCCTTCGCCTGCTCGCCTGGGCGGCCCTGCCGCTCGGCCACGGGCGAATACTCGACCCGTTTGCCGGAAGCGGCTCAACGCTGGCGGCGGCAGAAGCACTGGGCTACGACAGCAAGGGGATTGAGATTGACGACGATTACATTCGAGTCGCCCGCCGCGCTATTCCTGAACTGGCGAAGTTGTCAGCGGGGGTTACAGCGCGGCGCAACGGAAAATCCGCCGAAGCGATGTTGCCACTTTTCGAATTGCCTGAAGATGGTTAGCCTCGCCTCGGCTTGACCGCAAATTCGGGATGTTGATAAACGGGATTGGCGCGCAGTTTAGCCATCCCGTTTTAGATGCTTTGACTTCAATCCATCACCGCCCCTCCGCCGCTCTGATCTCCTCAAGGTGTCCGATCCCGTGCGTCAACGCGCGCTCTACCCACCACTGCGCCGTGCGCTGGCCGTTGGGCGCGTGGAAGCCGGCGCGCGACCAGCCGGCCGAGTCCAGGTTGCGTATCAGTTGCAACGTTTCCTCGCAAGCGCGGGCGTAGTCGGCGAGCAAGTTGTCCATCGGCTCACCGGCGTCGTAGCCGGATTCGCTCCAGCGATGTGAGGGAAAAGCCTCCAGCGCCGGATCTTCTTCAGTCAGGATGCGCCGGAGGCGAGGCAGGAAGGCCAGCGTTTCGAGATCGCGGACGTGAGCCATGAGCGCGTGGACGGTACGGCCATCCGGCGCTCGGCCCCGATGCCACTCGGCTTCGGGTATCGCCGCAATCACCTGGGCGAAGTCGGCGGGCAGAGATTCGAAGCGCTTAAGGAGACGCGCGCGGTAATCCAGGAGTTGTTCCATGGACGATGGCGTAGAGACGTTCCGGTGGAACGTCTCCCACCGAGCGAAGACAACCCACCGGTTCGTTTCTACTTGCGTACCGAGAGTTCGTAGCTCAAGCGCGCGCGCAGAATCTGACTCATGTGCTCCCAGGTGTGGCCGAGGGCGTAGTCGGCCTGCCACCCCAGCGAGATGGGGCCGCGAGAAGCGTGAACGCCGATGCGCGACCAGTCGGCGGCGGCGAGAACGTTGACGATCTCGGCGCGGGCATTGACGAAGCCGGCGAGGATCGCGTCGAGCGGCTCGTCGGCATTCCAGTGTTCTTTGTGGTACTTCACTTCGTCGAAGATTTCGAACGAGGGGCGATCTTCGGTCGCCGCGCGGCGAATGCGTTGAAGAAAAACCTCGCGCTCGACGTCGCGCAGATGGGACAAGCATTCGTGGACCGACCATTCGCCTTCGGCCGGCCGCCACAAGTGCCCGGCGGCGGGAAGCACTCCGACTTCACGGACGAGATCGTGCGCCGAGTGACGCAGGAGTCGGAGGGTAGTCGTTCTATCGGGCATTGAGTGTCCTTTCCATTATGAAGAATCCTATCGCAGATCGGCAGCCCACAGAGGCAGATAATCGAGCGGCGCGCCCGGTCGGCTGCCGAGGCGCTGCTCCAGCGCGCGGATCGCCGCCGGGAGCGCGTCGAGTTTGCGCGTCTTTCGTTCCAGTAGCAAGAAACTGCCCGACGCGGCCGCGCCGTCAGCGTCATGCAGAAAGAGACCGGTGGCGGCCAGCGAGAAAAGCTCGCGCGCCCGGTGCAGTGCCGCCACGCTTGACAGCGGCTCCGGGTGGGCCAAGACGATCTCGTCAAAGATGAATTGGCAATACGCCACGCAAGCCGTCGCCAGCGCTTCGTCGGGCCGTTCGGCGTAGCGCCACGGCTGTGAAGCGCCCCAGGCCTGCGGCGGCGGGACGAGGGCGACGACTTCGTTGCCGAAAGGGCCGACGGTCAGCGTCTGCCGGCCGGGATACAGCAAGTTCGGAATGAAGGCCGGCTGTCGAGCCAGCGCGCCGAAGAGGCTGATCAGAAACGCTGGAAGATCGGAGCGTTGAAAGACCGCCCGCGCATCGGTCTCGGCTTCGGTCCAATCGGCGGCGGTCTCGGCCCAGAAATCGGCGAGGCGCGCGTCGGTGGCGAAGTGAATCAAGTGCGATTCGATCTCCAGATCGGGGAGTAAGGCGGCGTGATACAACTGCTGCACGCTCCTGCCGTCGGTCAGCATTCTTTGCATCGCGGAGACGCTCGGGTGGGCGGTGCTGAGATGCAGGGCCTCGCGGACTTTCACGGCCACCCGATGCGGTTGATACGCCTTCTCGCGCTGCTCGCGATCGGGCCAATCGGTGAGGGCGAGGATCGCGCCCAGCGTCCGGGCGCGATCGTCGAGACGGACGAAGACGTTCTGCACGTTTCACTCTTTCAGCACATGACTTTCCCGCCATCCACATTGATCGCCTGCCCGGTGATGTAGCGCGCGGCGTCAGAGCAGAGGAATAGGACGAGGCCGACGACATCGTCCGGCTCGCCGAGGTGGCCCTGCGGAATGTCTTCGAGCCACTTTTGCATCTGGGCTTCGTTCTGGCGCAGGTGCGCGGTCATCTCGGTCTCGATCACGCCGGGGCACACTACGTTCACTCGAATGTTGTACGCGGCGAACTCGCGGGCGCACTCGCGGCTGAAACCGATCAGCCCCATCTTGCTGGCGGCGTAAGCCGAGCGATCGCGCAGGCCGGACGCGCGCGCGGCGATCGAGCCGATGTTGACGATCGCCCCGCCGCCGAGTTCCTTCATCGCACGCCCGGCGGTCTGCGAGCAAAGGAACGCACCTTTGAGATTCACCGCCATCGTCTTATCCCAGTCCCACTCGTCCATCGCCAGCACCGTCGCCTTCGGCTCGATGCCAGCGTTGTTGACGAGAATATCAATCCGCTCCCACTGCGCGAGAACGGATTGGATCATCGTCTGCACGGCCATCTTGTTGCCGACGTCGGCGAGGTGCTCGGCGGCCTGACCGTCGGCGGCGACGATCGCTTTCACCGTCGCAGCGGCGGTGTCGGGGTTGATATCGTTGACGGCAACCCGCGCGCCTTCGCGGGCGAGGCCGAGGGCGATGGCTTTGCCGATGCCTCGCCCCGCGCCGGTGACGACTGCGACGCGCCCCTGAAGCGTAGCGGAAGGGGGGGAACCTTTGCCAGAAAATTGTCCGGTCATGGATTTATCAAGATCCCAAGAGGGAGGAGCACTCGTTTGGGCCGCACGCGGGCCGAATGCGGCCTGAGTCTGCTACGGGGTGAACGCCACTTGGAACAGCGTTCCAAGCGAGAGGCCCTGGTCCAGCCCGTTGTTGCCGACGGTGACGTTGCCGATCATAGATCGCAGGCCGGCGTGGCGGCGCGCCGCCTTGACCAGTCGATTGAGCAACGGCGGATTAAAATATAGTCCGCGGAGTCGGCTGGACATGACAAACAGGCGCTGGAAGCGCTGTCGCAATTGTCGATCGTAGCCGGCCAGCCGGGCCGGTGACAAATCGCCGCTCGCCAGCATCGCCGATACGTGCTCGGCCGCGATCTGGCCGGATTCGAGCGCGTAGTCAATGCCCTCGCCCGTGAGCGGATTTGCCAAACCGGCCGCTTCGCCCACCAGCAGAACCCGATCGGCAAACGTCCTCGCCTGGTGAAAATCAATTCGAATCGGGTAGCCTTTGACGGGGCCGACACGCTGAGCCGAACCGAGTATGCGCTGCAACAGCGGCGTCTGAATAAAGGAATCAAAGATGCGGCGAGGCGGAATTCGCCTGAGGCGGCCGGCCAAGCCGACAGGGATCACCCCGGTTCCCACGTTGGCGGCCGTGGGCGAAATCGGGAATATCCAGCCGTAGCCGGGCAGCGGCACGCCATCGAAGTGGCATTGAATGCGATCGCTTAGGCCGGCCATGCCCTCAAAGTAAGCGCGCGCCGCCAGCATCATGCGTGGTTCGCGCTCGACGATGCCCATGGTCCGTAACAACCCGAGGCTGGCGCCTGTGGCGACGATCGCCAACCGCGCCCGGAAGGCCACGGGCCGCCCCAGCTGATCGCCTCGAACGACCACTCCATCCCCCTCGCGCTCGACGCTGACGACGTCCACTTGCTCCTGGAAGGCTGCGCCGCCGGCGAGCGCTCGCCGGCGGATCGCGTCGTCCAAAATCAGCCGCGGAACGATCAACAGGTACTCGGCTGACCCTGGCGCGCTCGGCACCGGAACAGTTAACTCATGCCCTCGCGGAGCAAACATATCTATGCCACTCACGCGACAGCCGACGCGCAACAGATCGTCCAGAATGCCCATGTCCCGAAGAACCGCAAGGGCGCGCGGTGTCAGGCCGTCACCGCAGGTTTTGTCACGCGGGAAGCGAGATTTGTCAAGCAGGAGAACGTCGAACCCACGCCGAGCCAGGTAAAAAGCTGCCGAAGAACCTGCCGGGCCAGCGCCTACAATGACCGCGTCATGCACGGCGCTCATAGATAGCCAACCTCCCGCATGATCTGAAACACCTCGTCCCGGCTGAGTTTCGCCTGGCCCCGTTCCAGTGCGTCCAGCGTCCGATGCGCCAGGGTCAGCGGGAGTTTGCAGAAATTCAGCGCCGGGCCGGAAGGCAGTGACCGGGCATAGTCATCCGCCAGCGATAGATTGCGCCGCGCGTATACCTGCACATCCGCTTCGCGCCAGTGGCGTGGAAAGAAATCTTTGCCGTGCGCCAGATCTTCAGCCCGGTTGCGCAGTATGTTGACGGCCTGCAAGCCGCGGCCAAACCCGATGGCGTGCATGCGGTCGGTTTGTGTCCCGTCGTGCCACGCCCAGAGATCGGAGAGCATTAACCCGACCGCGCCCGCGACGCCGAACGTGTATCGGTCGAGGTCGGCTTCGGTGATCACGCGCCACCCGTCCGCGGCCCAGTGCGCCATGCGATCGGCCATGGCCGCGGTGGCGTCCCAGATACGGGGCGCGATCGAATCCGGGGCAAGGCAGGCCCATTCGCCGACGCGCCGAGTGACCTCAGGCAGGTCGTCGTGGTAGCCGGCAACTTCAGTCGAGAAGCCCTCATGATCAAATGTGCCCACCGATCGCTGAACCTGCAGGAGCAGGCTGATGCGCCGTAACAAGCCGGATTTAGCCGAATTATCCAGTCTCGGATGATCTTCGACCTCGTCAATAGCGCGCAGACACAGATAGGCCGAGGCAACCGCCTCGCGCAGGCGGTCCGGCAGGCGCACAATGGGAATGTGAAATGTTCGGCTCGTCTCCTCCAACACCCGCATGGCGTCTTCCAGGGAGATGATCGGCGAGGCCGCCGACGGCGCGCTAATACTTCGACCAGGTGATTCTGATGTTGGGCGCATAGGCTTTCAGGCTTGAGGCTTTCGCCTATTCGGGCGCTTCGCCCTTCAACCGGGCGAGTTCGGCGCGCAGGTGGGCGAGTTCGGCTTCGGCGGCCTCGCGAGCTTGCGCTTCTCGGTCGGCGCGGGCTTCGGCGAGGGATGCCCGCTCTGCCTCTCGCCGCCGGGAGGTCACTTCGTCTTCGAGTTGCGTTCTCAAGTCCAGATTCACTTCGGCCATTTCCTTCGGCGGCAGGAGGCGCGTGCCGGTCGCCAGATCGAACAGGTGCAGTTCTTCGCCGGCCGCTTGCAGAGCCAGGCCGAGCAGTTGGCTGATCAATTCGCCGTGCTTTGTTTCGATCGGCTTGAATTTTCCGCCCACCAGTCGCTCGCCCTGCAAATTGGGGCGCAGATACTCGTCGAGAAGTGAATTCAAAGATCACGTCCGGCGCTTTACCCTCTTTCCACACAAACCACGAGCGCCGCTCGACGTTGGCATTCGCCGCGCCGAAAACGACATACACATCCGGGGCGACGACCTTTCTCGGGTTGCCTTCTTCATAGTACATGAACATGTTGCCGCTGACGTAAACGTCTGGGCGATGGCGGAAGAAGGCGCGCAACATACCGATGAGATAGGCGATGAGCAGGACGTGAATACCGGTTTCCGCCATAGGCTTTCCGTCCGATTCGGGATAGATGATTGCGTCTGTTTTGACCGGGGCTTCGATGAGCATGGCGGCCTCGCCGAGGAGATTATACCCTCATCCCTACATCCCTGCTACGGACAAGCCGTTGTATTCTCCAATCTGTTGCTGTTCTTACGTCAATTCCTTCCCACAATTCCCACAAAACTTATGTCCCTCCGGCAAATTCCTCGCCCCACAGTTCGGGCAAGTCCGCGACGGCGCGCCCCACGCATATTCGGGATGACGATCCTCGGCCCATGCTCTGCGGATTGCGTCGTAGTCAGGCAGGCGCTTCTCCACGAAGGCGCGCTCGGCCTCGTGCGTCTCGGGGGCCGTATTGTGAATCGTCAGCCAATCACGGGCATGGCCGACCGTCAGCGCCCAACTCAAGTCGCGCCAGAAGTTGAGTTGCTGTTTAGTGTAGCGTGTGACCTCCGGCAGTTTGCGATAGAGTTTGCCGGCCATCGCCTCTACCGCGGCGTCGAGTTCGGCGCGCGGGACGACTTGATTGACCAGCCCCCATTCGAGCGCTTTCGCCGCCGGGATTTCTTCGTTCAGGAGCAGTATCTCCCGCGCCCTGCGATCGCCGACGATCAAGGGGAGCCACTGCGTCGCGCCGGCGGCCGCGACCGATCCGTGCGACGCGCCGACGTGCCGGATGTAAATGTCGTCGGCGGCGATGGCAAGATCGCACGACATGTTGAACTCGTTGCCGCCCCCGACGACGATGCCGTTGAGCCGGGCGATGGTCGGCTTACCGAGATTGCGCAGCCGCTCGTGGGCCTCGATAAAGTCGCCCATCCAGTGATAGTACAGCCGAGGCCGTTTTAGAAATTCCTGCTGTTCCTTCAAATCCGCGCCGGTGCAGAAAGCGCGCTCGCCCGCGCCGGTGAGAACAACGACGGCGATCGCATCATCGCGCGCCGCGTCGCGCAGGGCTTCATTCAGCTCACGCAGAAGCGGGCCGTTGACGGCGTTGAGGGCTTCGGGGCGATTGAAGGTGAGGGTAGCGAGGTAGCCGGATTTTCTGTAAAGAATGTGATCGAACATCAAAGCCTCACATACCTTCTGACGCTCCCCGCCCTCTCCGAAATGATTGCAACTTCGACAATCGCCCCCTTCCGCCCACGCACCACCCACTCGACCCATTTCTGATGATCGGTGCCTTCGCCGGGGTGGAAAAGGTCCATGCGAAGTTTATTGCTCCGCCCTTCGAGTTGGCCGAGCTCCTGCCGCCGTTCGCCGCTGACGAGCGTGACACCCTCGCCCGGCGTGATCTCGGCGCGGATGGGGCGCACGGCTTTTTGGTCGAGCGCCTTGGCGGTCACGGCGGTCGAGAGAAAGCCGGCGTTGCGGGCAAAGCATCCCACGCGATACACATCCGCGCCCAACGGCTCGGCGGTCAGATCGTCAAGTGTCAACAACGGCGACATCAGCGCATGGGAATAGACAAAATGTGCGTTCTTGTGCGCGATCTCTTGTAGGTATTTGCCGGGAGGATTCTGCCAGAAGTATTTGAAGTTCCAGCCACCGAGCTCGACCGGGCCGAGTTGCGGGTGGTTGAAGGGCCGCCACGCCGCGAAGCCCTCGCCGCCCAACTCTTTGTCGGCGAAGTCCAGCAGCTTCTTTTCATCTTCCGGCTTGCGCTCGTACATGATGAACTTGATGGGGTCGGCGTCGGGGATGCCGGCCTGCTTCGTCACGTCCCACAACTCGGTCGAGAACACGAAGATGCCGAGATGCTCGTACAGCCAGTCCATAAATCCACCGCGGATGAACTGCTTTGTTTCGTATCGGAAGTCGTGATAGATGCTGATGCACTTGTAGCCGGTGATCTCCGTCCCGCGCTCGCCCAGCTTCTTGTAGATTTCGAGGTCGGCGGGCGGGAAGTCATCGTCGGGACGGGCCGAGTACGGGCGCAGGATGACGCCGGAGAAGGTGTGGAAACTCTGCGCGCCGCAGATGTTCCGGTGGCTTACAATGAAATTGTGGACGGCGCGCGTCTCGGGTTCCGAGAGCGGCGTGGGGCCAGCTCCTTCCTGTTTGCCCTCCGGATGCCAGTCGAACGGCGAGTTGCGATTCCAATCCAGCCCCCAGCGCGACGGCGCGATCTTGATGTCGCGCCCGTTGTAGTCCGTCAGCCGGCCTTCGCGCAGAAGGCGGTAATACTCGCCGCCGTCCTCGTCCGGGGCGCGCTTGATCATGATGCGCGGGTCGAGGCCGCTCACCTTCCAACTGCCGGCCCGGTCTTTCATCCGCATCCACAGAACGTTTCCATCGCCATCCACATCTTCGGTGTGCAGGCCGGGCTGTGGTGCGTCGAAGGGGTAATAGCGCGTGCTGGATCGCATTGAGTACGGCGACTTCAGATATTTCTCCGAGCCGTCAACGCTGATGCGCGGAAGCACGTAGAGCGTGCGGGTGTCGAGCAGGCGCGTGACGGTTTCGTCTTTGCCGTACTGCGTCAGGGCGTACCAGATGGCGTAAACGCAAGTCATAGCGCCGGTCACTTCCCCGGCGTGAATGTTGGCATCCACGTAGTAGGCCGGCTTGTCGGCGTAATCGCCGGTCTTGGTGTTCGTCATCTCCATCAGCCAAATGTCACGCCCCTCGAAACTCTTGCCAATAGAAATTTTGCGGCACAGATCGGGGAATTGCTTTTGCGCCTCGTCGAGGAACGTCGTCAGTTCGGCGTAGTCGTAGTAATGGGTGAAGTCAACGGTGAGAGGCATCGGGGCTCCTGTCTTCTTCCATATGTTCCGCGAACATCAACGTCACGATGTCGGGCGCGAAGGACATCAGGCCGTGTGCGGCGGCCACACCCTCGGGCGAGGTCATCGCGGCCACAAGCGCATCTCTGTTATCGAAGAAGAACTCGTGAACCAGATAGAACGGCGCCGGGCCGACCGGCCCACCCGTGACCCGGCTCACCGCGACGCGCCGCACTCCGGGCATCTTCTCGGCCAGCGGGACGAACTCGTGCGCCCAGCGCGTCTCGAAGTCAGTGATGTCGAGGGGAGGAGAAAAGAGGGCGACCAGTTTGTGCATCAGATCACGCCTTCAGCGCCTGATCCAAGTCATCAAGAATGTCCTCGACGTTTTCGATCCCGACCGAGAAACGCACGAGGCCGTCGGAGATGCCGAGGCGCAGGCGGTCTTCGCGCGGGACGCCGCGATGCGTCATGCTCGCCGGGTGCTGAATCATCGAGTCCACGTTGCCGAGGCTGACGGCGAGGGCGGGCAGGCGCATGTGTCGCATCAGGGCTATCCCCGCCTCCATGCCGCCCCTGAGTTCGAACGACAGCATCCCGCCGAAACCGCCGGGCATCTGTCTTGCGGCGACATCGTGGAATAGGTGCGTTTCGAGACCGGGATATAGCACGCGCTCCACTTTGGGGTGTGGCGCGAGGTGACGGGCGACGACGAGGGCATTGGCGCAGTGGCGCTCCATCCGCACCTCAAACGTCTTGAGGCCGAGGTTGAGCAACCAGCAGTCGAAGGGGCTGGGCGACGGCCCGGCGAATCTGACGATCTTCCCGATGTCACGCTTGATGTAATCAGTGTGCGCCGAGATCACCGCGCCGGAAATGATAACGCCGTGCCCCGAGAGATATTTCGTCGTCGACTGCACGACGACATCGACGCCGAGTTCGAGCGGGCGTTGGCAAAACGGCGTGGCGAAGGTATTGTCGGCGATGACCCACGCGCCGCGCGCGTGCGCGATCTCTGCAATCTCCGCCAGATCGACGATCTTCAGCGTCGGGTTCGCCGGCGTTTCGACATAAACGAGTTTGGTGTTCGGGTGAGCCTCGAGCTCGCCCTCGAGCGCGCCGGGCTTGTGAGGATCGAAGTGGGAGAAGGTAATCCCGAAGTCGGGCATCAACTCGTGAAAGAAGCCATGCGATGAGCCGTAGAGTTGATCTTGCAGAACGACGTGATCGCCGGCGTGCGCCCGCGCCAGCACCGCATTGCCGATCGCCGCCATTCCCGAAGCGAATATTTTCGCGGCGACCTCGACGCCTTGACGCCGCAAGCCCAGCCCTTCGAGCGCGGCGAGCTTGCGCTCCGCGTGCGCGACCGTTGGATTGTTGAAGCGGGTGTAGGTATAGCCGGGCCTGTCGCCGCTCGCCATCGCCGCGTAATCGTGCGGGTCGTCCACGGTGAAGGTGGACGTTTGGTAAATCGGGGCGATGTGCGCCTGAAGCGCGTCTTCACCCTCGCCGACGTGAACGGCGTGCGTGCCGAGGCCGTAAGAGGCAGGGATGTTGGTCATGCGGAAAGTATAATCCAACACAGGCGAGACTCAAAATGCTTGGCGTTGTATGCTACAATCTTGAGCGATGAATGATTGGGACATCGTCGGCCACGAGTGGGCCGTGGAGCTTCTCTCTCGCGACTTGGCCGGTGGTCGTTTGCGTCACGCCTATCTTTTCGCCGGGCCGCCGGGCATTGGCAAGCGCACGCTGGCTCTCAAGTTCGCGCAAGTCATCAATTGCCTTTCGCCCTCTCCCCTCCCCCCTGTCCCAGCGGGAGAGGCGGCGGGAGTGAGGGCGTGCGGCGAATGCCGACCCTGTACGCTCATCGCCAAAGGCTCGCACCCCGACGTGCCCATCGTTCACTCAGGAGTCCCATCATCAACCACCTCGTCACGGCGCCCGTCAACCGCCACCCGCAACTCGCCGGGCGAGGGCCGCAGTATCAAGATCGATCAGGTACGCGACCTCGAACGTCAGGTTTCTCTCGCGCCTTACGAAGCGACGTATCGCGTGCCGATCCTCCTGCGCTTTCACGAAGCGACGACCGGCGCGCAGAACGCACTGCTAAAAACACTCGAAGAGCCGCCGCCACAAGTCGTCATCCTGCTCACCGCCGACTCGCCCGACCTGCTCCTGCCCACCATCGTCTCGCGCTGTGACGTACTCAACTTGCGGCCAACGTCGATCGCGAAAGCAAAAGAGGCGCTGGCGCAACGCCGGGGCGTGGCCGGCGAGCGCGCCGAATTGCTCGCCCATCTTTCGGGCGGCAGACTCGGTTGGGCCGTGAGAATGAGCGAAGACGAGGAACGACTCGCGCAACGCAACGAGCGGTTGGACAAACTGCTGGGGCTGATCGCTGCGCCACGCCGCGCACGGATGGCCTACGCCGAGGCGCTGGCCAAGCGGCCGCGTGAAGAAGTCTATGAATTGCTCGATCTGTGGTTGACGTGGTGGCGTGATGTATTGCTGGCATCAAGCCACGCGGGTGCGCCGTTCGCGAATGCCGATCGCATCGAGATCATTCGCGGACTCGCCGATCGGATCGACCCCGAACGCGCGCGCGCCGCCATCGAGGCAATTCGCAAAACAGGCGAGGCGATCGATCGCAACGCAAACCTTCGACTCGCATTGGAGGTTCTCGCGCTCGATCTGCCCGCCCTGAAGTAGAAACGGGATTCGAAAGTTTTCAACAGCACCTCCCTTTCTCTCCACAGACTTATCCCCATTTGCAGTGGACAGCTCTGCGCGCGTTGTTTTGCGCGATCGACGACGAGGAAAAAAGTTTTGCACGACTCATCTGCGCGTGGCTCGGACAGAGACGAACCACTTCGCGAAATCACCTCGAGTCGGATTGACGAAGGACTCGATCCGAGGGCTTGTGTTCGCATCCGATCGCGATGTGCGATTCGAAAGTTTTTAACATTGTCGCGGCGATCAAGGTGCGCGCGGCGCACGCTGCTTGAATCCCCCCATATCTGGTTTTGAGCAACTCCGATTTGGGCAGGGATGGGGGATTTGGAGAAATGCTCTCTTGTTTGCGTCGTAGGTGAAATCGCCGGCGAATCTCTGCGACGCGATCGGAGTCGCAAGACTTAAAGAATTGAATTTCTTAATTGAGCAGGGGGGCATAAGTATTGTAAAACTCGTTGGCCTCTGCTAGAATGCACAGCGTCGTCGGCGAGGTGCTTCGGCCTCCGAAGCAGATTGACAAGCGGATCCTCGTTTCAACAGAGCGGCGCGCTCACCGGTAACCATCAAATCTATTATCGGCCACAGCCTCGCGCCAGGAGCAGCGGGTAAAGCCCCCCGAAATCCGCCGCTGGTTCGCCTGTCCCCTCCCGACGACATCTTTTTCTCAGCCATAATCAACGCACATGGAGCATTCGATGAAACCCGATCAGGTATGGCAGGCCGCGCTCGGCGAACTGCAACTCCAAATGGCCAAGGCGACCTTCGATACTTGGTTGCGTGACGCTCAATACATCGGCCATGAAGACGGCACGTTTGTCGTCGCCGTGCCGAACGCCTATATCAAAGATTGGCTTGACAGCCGCATGCTCTCGACCATCAATCGAACGTTGACCGGCATCCTGGGCCGCACGGCCGAAGCGCAGTTCATCGTCATGAACAACCTGCTGACCGAGACGGCCGCCGAAACAGCGCCTCTCAATCCAACTGCGCCCGTGCCGGGGATTGAGACCGCCAGCCGGGGTGCGCCTGGCGGCCTCAATCCCAAATACACATTCGAGCGCTTCGTCGTCGGCCCGAGCAATCGCCTGGCGCACGCGGCGTGCCTGGCCGCGGCCGACAACCCGGCGCGCGCGTACAATCCTCTTTTCGTTTATGGCGGTGTCGGCCTCGGCAAGACTCACCTGCTCCACGCCGTCGGCCACGTTGCGCGGCAAAAGGATCTCTCCGTCCTTTACGTCTCGTCGGAAGAATTCACCAACGATCTCATCGACGCAATCCGTTCGCACAAGACCGACTCGTTCCGCGACAAATATCGCACGATCGATGTGCTGTTGGTCGACGACATCCAGTTCATCGCCGGCAAAGAGAGCACCCAGGAAGAATTCTTCCACACCTTCAACACATTGCACGGTCAGGACAAGCAACTCGTCATCTCGTCTGACCGGCCGCCCAAGGCGATGGTCACGCTTGAAGAGCGGTTGCGCTCCCGCTTCGAATGGGGGCTGGCCGCCGACATCCAGCCGCCCGACTTCGAGACTCGCACCGCGATCCTGCGTTTCAAGGCCGACGGCCTGCGCCGCGAGGTGGCGCCGGAAGTGATCGAGTTGATCGCGCGCCGCGTGCAGAGCAACATCCGCGAACTCGAAGGCGCGCTCAACCGCGTCGTCGCCTACGCCGACATCACCGGTCAGCCGTTGAACGTCGAAGTGACCACCGCCGCACTCGCGGATTTCATCCCGCGCCACCGCACCCTCAGCCCGGCGCAGATCGTCGAGGGTGTCGCAGCCTTCTACAACCTCCCCGTCGGCGATCTCACCGGGCGCGAACGCTCAAAAGATGTGGCATTCCCCCGACAGGTTGCCATGTACCTCATCCGGCAGGAGACCGACGCTTCATTGCCGATGATCGGCGACGTGCTCGGCGGGCGCGACCACACCACCATCATGTACGGCTGCGAGAAGATCACCGACATGATCGAGCGCGACGACTCGCTGCGCCGACAGATGATCACCATTCGCGAGCGGCTGTACGGATGAATTATCCCCAAAGATGAGATTTATCCCCTGCTGTGGAAAGGGCGCACCGTTTCTGGCGCGCCCTTTTTCTAACCCGAATGTGGATAAGTGCGGGATTTCTGTGGATAAGCCTCTCCTTTTGGGGAAAGACTGGTACAACCTAGGCAAAAGTCAAGTCGCGGACTGAGAATCTACCCCCGTATTTAGTGTCCATCTGTCCATTGCTCCAATATCTGCACCGAATATGGGGGCGAGTCCAGAGAGAGCCAAAGATTATCCCAATTCTCCCCAGCTTTCCCCCGCGCTCGGCGGGGAGAGCCGCCCGCCTTTTGGTTGAACATGTGGCGCTGTCGCCCTCTCCAATACCACATATGCCGTGAAAAGGTGCGCCAACTGAATTTCTCCCCTGTGTCCACCTCTCTACGACGACTACGAAACATACGTTTGTACGGATTATCAGCCCCCTCACAGGATAACTCTGGAGCAGTTGTCAATGCCGCCAGCTTTGGTTACACTAGAGCAGTGATGGGACAAATCATCTCTGAGAAGGAACACTCCCGCGAGGTGGCGACGCTGGCCCGTTTGGTTGAAGTCAGTGCCACGTTGAACTCGACGCTCGACAGCGAACTTTTGCTTCAGCATATTATTGAGACTGCCGCCGAGTTGCTCGACGCGGAAGCGGCATCCATCCTGTTGATGGACGAGCAAACGCACGAACTCCGCTTCGCCGCCGCGACCGGCTCGGACCCTCGCGAACTAGCCAAGATTCCGGTTCCATTGGACAGCAGTATCGCGGGCGCTGTCTTCCGCGACAACAAGCCGCTGAACATCCCCGACCTCTCGAAAGACCCGCGCCATTTCCGGAAAGTTGGCGAAGCGATCAAGTTCGAGGGGCATTCGTTGTTGGGCGTGCCGATGCGCATCAAAGACCGGGTGACAGGCGTGCTCGAGGCGCTCAACAAGCGCAATGGCGCTTTCACGGACGAGGATGCGCGCACCCTCGGCATTCTGGCGTCGCAAGCGGCAGTGGCAATCAACAATGCGCGGCTGCTGGAGGAACTGCGGAAGGCCTACGAGGAACTCGGCAAGCTCGACAAGACAAAGAGCGATTTCATCGCTCTGGCCTCGCACGAACTGCGGACTCCACTGGGCGTGATCCTCGGCTTTGCCACGATTCTTCGCGAAGACGCTCAGGGTGAGGCGAGCGATTACGCCCGCGCCGTGCTCGACAGCGCCGTCCACATGCGCAACCTGATCGAGGACATGACCAACCTGCGCTATCTCGAGATGGGGCGCCTGACGCTGACACGGGAGCCGATTGACTTCTGGCAGGTATTATCCGAGGCGCGCGCGGACCTCCTGCAGTTGGCCGAGGCGAAATCGCAAGCCTTGATCCTTGAAGAGACGAACGCGCCGGTGAGGGTGAGGGCGGACAAGAGCAAGATGATCCTCGTCATGACGAACTTGCTGACCAACGCGATCCGCTTCACGCCAGAGCGCGGCGAGATCCGCCTGCGCGCGATGGTGAAAGCGGGCGAGGCCTGGGCGCAAGTTCAGGATAACGGCCCCGGCGTCCCGGCCGATCACCTCGAATCAATCTTCGAGCAATTCCATCAGGTCGAAGATCACATGACACGCCGGCACGGCGGGCTGGGGTTGGGGTTGTCAATCGTGAGGGGCATGGTCGAGCTGCACGAGGGTCGGGTGTGGTGCGACAGCGCGGGGCCGGGGCACGGCAGCACGTTTACCATCGCCCTGCCGTTGGCATGAACGGCATCATCGGGGAGCAGCAAAAGAAAGACCAACCGGGCAATCTCTGCCCGGTTGTCGTTAAATCAAACTACCGTCGGTGACGTAGGGCGTGCCCAGGGCGCTCATAGGCTGAAGGATCCCCCAGGCTGAAGGATATGAACGCGCGCGCCCGTCTCGGCTTCCACGCGGCGCGCCCAGGCTGCAGCATCTTGCTTGATCAGCTCCCACGTGTTGTAATGAACAGGGATGACGTTCTTAGGCGAGAGCAACTTGACCGCGCGGAGCGCGTCGTCGGGACCCATGGTGTAGTTGTCGCCGATCGGCAGGACGGCGAGATCGATTCCCTCTTCGCCGATCAAGCGCATGTCGCCGAACAGGCCGGTGTCGCAGGCCAGATAGACTCGCTGGCCTTCAGCCGAGAGCAGAAAGCCGCACGGGTTGCCGCCATACGTGCCGTCGGGCAGAGCCGACCCGTGATGGGCTTGAGTCAATTTGAGATAACCGAACGGATGATGAAAACCGCCGCCGATGTGCTGGGCGTGTGTCTTTTCGACGCCTTGAGCCGCGAACCCGTCGCGCCGGTGCGCTTGGCGATGGCGACGGCGTCGCCGACATGATCTCCATGCCCGTGTGAAATCAAGATGTAGTCGGCGGTCACTTCGTCCGGCCTGAGGCTGGCGGCCGGGTTGCCGGAGAAGAACGGATCGATCAGCAGCCGCTTGCCGCCGGCCTCGAGGCCCAGCGCGGCGTGGCCGTACCACAGGAACTTGATGGACATTGCGACCTCCTATTGCTGTAAGAAGGGACTAATGCTTGGCCGCGGCGGTCGCGCGTCTTGCAGTTTCTTCGTGAGCCACCGGTCACGATAGCCGTCAATTTCACGGCTCAGGCTCATCCAGTCGCCGACCAAAAACATGAATCCCGGAATGTCGCGCGTGAACGTGTAATCGTTGAGCCACAGTCGAAGCCAGCGCTCCGACAGGGGGTAGCCCGTGAGATTGATGCCGACGGCGGTGAGACCGAAGAACGGCTCGAGGAAGCGCCGCTGACTCCAGCGCTGTTTCGACGGCGGATACATTTCTTTGAAGATAATCGGGCGGACCTGGGTGACGCGCTGATAGGAGATGACGACGCGATAAAGCGGAGTCTGGATGCGAACGAAATTGGGGAAGCACTGCACGAAGGAGAGATAACGCGCGACGAGACTCGCGAGGAACAACAGCCCGGTGAGGATGGCGACGGTCAACAGCCAGTCGCCTCGAGAGGCGAGGAAGGTCACGCCGGGCGCATACCACCAGAGCGCGAAGGTGGCGATGGCGATCAGCAGGCACGGCCAGCGTATCATCGCGTACAGCCGTTCGTACAACAGAAGCCGATAACGCCGGCCGGGTTTGGCTCGCTGGTTGCTCATCCTCGCTTCATTCAGCCCGGCGGCATCTCAAAGCCGGGTTTTGCTCCTGATAATAGCGGCAATCGCGATTCGCGCAATGCCATGTTTGAGGACTCCGCGCGCCGCTGACCGAGTCCGGCTGGACGAAAGACTCCACGCGCCGGCGGACTGCATCGCCGGCTTCGATCTTCTCTGCCTGTTCCCACAAGGCCCACAACATCGCGGCGCATCCCTGAGTGAGGGCGGCGCGCGAGTCTTCGCGATTGTAGCCGAGCCGCTCGTCAAAGGCAAGCAGGGGCGGCAGTGGCCGCTCGGGCGGCGGGCCGGGCCAGATGCGCACGACGCTCACCGGCATGAGGCCGCTTTGCCCGGCCCCGCCTTCGACGGCGTCGCGCGCTCCGGCTTCGCTGGCCGCCTGCATCAGGTTGGCCCAACGGCGGGTGAGGGCTTCGGCGTGTTCGGCGTCGCGCTCGAGGCGGGCGTTCGCCTGCAATTGCAGCGCCCGCAGTCCGATGCCAAGCGGCGTGAGACTCTCCATCTCGCTCCGCGCAATCGCGCGATACTCCGGCGCGGGATCGAGCATGACCACGATCGCCTGCAATTCGCCCGCGCCGGCGTCGCGCGTGGCGCTGATGGCCGAGGCCAGCGGCGTGTTGTCGATCGCTCCGCCGTCCACGTAGAGATCGCCGGGGCGCGGAAACACCGAGGCAATCTGGCGCCAGTCTGCCTCGGTGAGGGCGGCTTGATAGGTGCGGGCTTCGCCGGTCGCGTCATCGTGTTCCGTCCAGCGGCAAGCGGGTGGGGCGACGAGGTCGCCAACGCCTCCCGCATCGCGCCGCGCCAGGTAGTTCACGAAGTCGGCCAGGAGTTCCTGATAGGCGGCGGCCTCGCCCGGCTCAGGCGCCGGATAGAGTTCTTCGAAGCGGCGCGGCGGGAAGGCAAACGGAAACGCGCCGGAGGCGATGGCTGCGTCAACCACACGCGGGTCGCCGAAGACCCGCAGGTCGCCCTGCTCCTTCAATTTGAAGTTGCCGTCGTCGCCGCGGTTGAAGAGCGCGCGCTCCGGCGTGAAGAAGGCTGAGTATTCGAGCCGTCCGCTCCTCAGATTGGTGCGGGTGAAGCGCAGATCGATCCCCGCGCCGTGATAGGCCGACAGTCGCCGCGCGGCGGGGATGAAGGCCGGCGCGGGCGTGTCCTTGAGGCGCGGGCGCGTGAAGACATCGCGCAAGGCGCCGCCCTGGAAGACTGCGCGCTCGATGTCGAGAGCCTTGAGGCGGGCGCGCAGGGCGCGGTCG
Organism: Chloroflexota bacterium; assembly: GCA_016200785.1. Taxonomy (GTDB): domain Bacteria; phylum Chloroflexota; class Anaerolineae; order Anaerolineales; family JACQED01; genus JACQED01. Next base: position 2,182 of record JACQED010000008.1, on the reverse strand, counting down.
TAAGTCGCCCCGGCCGACTGTCGCAGCTGCCGCGCCGCCGTCACTCGTTCTTCCGATCCCCTTTTGGCGAGGAAGGCCGCCCGGCAACGCCAGGCCGCTCCGATGACCGTCCATAGAAGGGAGAGGCCCTCGCCGAGATTCCCGCCCAACTGAAATGTGAGGCCGACGGCGATGCGCAGGGTCGCGAGTTCAGAGAGGAATGTTTGAAATGGAGTGAGAAGGCTGTCGGGCAGGCGGGGCGGCGGCGGGTCGGGCGTGGTAATCAGCCAGAAAGCGCGGGTGAGATCGGCGAATGAGATTTTCAAGCGGGTGAGCGAACGGGCGATGGCAAAGAAGTGCGGCGCGTCGAGGTCCACGAATTTTTCGGCGGCGAGGAATTCCCACAGATCGAGGAAGGCATGCAGGCGGGCCAGCAGCTGCGATTCGTCTTCGCGGTCAGCAGGGTCAGGCGCGTTCTTATGATAGAGATATTCGGCGAAGAAGGCGGAGTTGATCGCGCCAATGGACGAGCCGGTGAGGATGTGTATCGGCAGGTCAGCCTCGGCGATTGCGTGGATGACGCCGGCCTCGAAGACGCCTTTCGCGCCGCCGCCGGAAAGGACGAGCGCGCGGCGGATCAAATCTGGTTCGCCTCTCGAAACGCGCCAATCTCTTTGCGGATCGCCGCGCGCTGGTCGAGCAGGCCGACGACCGGATCGTGCAGGTTGTTCACGAAGGAGTCGTACAGCGTCTGCAATTGCGCGCCAAGTTGCTCGGCCGGATCGAAGGCGCGCTCTCGAATGGGGCGCAACAGCCTCTGGCCCAGGCCGTTCGCATCCTGCGCGAATGGCGCGCCCAGCACGTTCACCACTTGCGCGTTCGCGTCCGCGATCAGCGCCGGCAAAGAGCGATACAGATCGTCGAGCGCGGTCAAGGCCTCCTCGATCGAGCGGCCCAGGCCGAAGGGCAGGTGATCGAGAATGTAATCGATCAACTGGCTGAAGCGGCTGGCGACGGGATCGAGCGTGCGCACGGCTTGCCCGGCGGCGGACTCGACGGCGGTGATGCTCTTGCCCAGATCGTCGAGTTTTTCCAGCCGCCGCGCGACCTGCCGGACGAGTGAGGTGCGTTGATCTTTGGCGAGCCTTGACTTGTTCATTCTTGACCTCCCAAATTCATCGGGCCACTTTACCACAAGGACACGAAGACACCAAGTTTTTTTCTTCGTGTCCGCCTGCCCCCTTCAGGGGGTCGCGTCTTTGCCCGCACTCGCCTGCGCCAGCGCGCGAGCGCAGGCGTGCGAGCACGGGTGTGTCTTCGTGGTTAACCGATCGTTCTCATTCAGAAATTGGCAGCGTGAAAGAAAACGTACTGCCCTTCCCCGATTCGCTGGTCGCGCTGATTTCGCCGCCCTGAATCTCTATCAGCCGTTGGGTGATGCTCAGGCCGAGACCCCAGCCCATCTGGTCGCGTACGGCAGGGTCGTCGGAGCGGAAGAACTGGCTGAAGAGTTTGGCCTGATCCTCCGGCGAGATGCCGATGCCTGAGTCGGCGATGGAGACGCGGGCGAAGCCCCCGGCGCGCGTCGCGCCGATGGCGAGGCGTCCGCCGGCCGGCGTGTATTTGTTCGCGTTGTTGATCAGATTCGTCAGTATCTGCATCACTCGCGAACGGTCGGCGCGCACCGATGGCAGGTCGGGCGGGACATCTGTCGTCAGGCTTTGGTTTTTGCCCTCGATCGACGGACGCAGGCCGACCAGCGTTTCTTCGAGCGCCTGCGCGATCGAGACCGGGCCGATCTCAAGTTTCAGCCGGCCGGTTTCGATGCGCGAAATGTCGGAGAGGTCCGAAACCAGCACGGCCATACGATCGACGTTACTGCGGATGGTGTTCAGCATTTGGCGCTGTTGGTCGTTGACCGGCCCGGCCATGCCCTGGCGCAGGATGTCGGTGTAGCCTTTAATCGAGGTCATGGGAAGTTTCAGTTCGTGCGAGACGACCGAGACGAACTGACTCTTGGCGTCATTGGCCTGGCGCACCGCCTCGTACAGCCGCGCGTTCTCGATGGCGATAGCCGCGTGGTCGGCCAGCCGCGCGAGAAAGGCCTCGGCCTCTTCGGTAAAATTAGCCTTCGGGCGCTCGACTTCGATCAGCCCGATGGCGCGGCCCTCGCGCAAAACGGGCACGATGAGACGGGCCGTGC
>JACQED010000573.1 GCA_016200785.1 Chloroflexota bacterium | reverse complement strand
GCGCGCAATCTCACCGTCGCGCCGGGATTGATCGACGTTCACACGCACGGCGCGGGCGGCGCGCAGGCGATCGACGGCACGCCCGAGTCGCTGGCGAAACTCTCGGCGTTCTACGCCCGGCACGGCGTCACCGGATTCCTGGCGACGATTGCCGGCGCGAACGAAAGCATCGAGCGCGGCATTGGCGGCGTCGTCGAGTTTCTTCGCGGCGAGACTCCGCCGGGCGCGGCGATCCTCGGCATCCACCTCGAAGGCCCGTTCATCAACCCCGCGCGGCCCGGCGCGTTTCGACCGGAAACCATCGTGCCGCCCGACTCCACGCTTCTCGAACGCTACCTCGACCGCGCCGCCGGGCACATGCGGCTGATCACCCTCGCGCCCGAATTGGACGGCGCGCTCGATCTCGTTCGGCGCGCGGCGGCGCGCGGCATCGTCGTTTCTGCCGGACATTCTCAAGCCACGTGGGATGAAATGAGGCGCGCCTTCGACGCCGGCCTGCGTCACGCGACCCACACCTTCAACGCGATGTCCGGGCTTCACCATCGCGACCCCGGCATCCTGGGCGCGGCCCTCGCCGACGACCGCTTCACCGCCGAGATCATCGCCGACGGAATCCACGTTCACCCGGCGATGGTTCGGCTGCTCGTCAGAGCAAAGCGCGTCGAGCGCGCGGTATTGATCACCGACTCCGTCGGCGCGGCGGGCCTGCCCGAAGGCACGTATCACTTTGAAGAAATGGAGATCACCGTGTCGGCTGGATCTGCCCGGCTGGCGAACGGGACGCTGGCGGGGAGCGTGTTGACGATGGATCGCGGCGTGGCGAATCTCGTCGCCTTCGGCGCGGCCTCTCTGCCCGAAGCAATTGCGATGGGCAGCCTCAATCCTGCTCGCGCTATCGGACTTGGGAACCGCAAAGGCTGTGTCGCGCCGGGGATGGACGCCGACCTGATTGCGCTCGACGATGACCTGCAAGTGCGCTGGACGATGGTCGGCGGACGAATGGTATATCACGAATGACACGAATTGAGGAAGAGCACGAATGAAGAACAGGAATTCGTGTCATTCGTCCATTCGTGATATTCGTGATGAGATGGACGATTAGAAGAGATCCGCTACAGACTCAAGTATCACATCGGCGTGAGGCGCGAGGACTTCCGCCGGGCTGATGCCGGACGCCACGCCGATCACCAGCCCCGATCCTGCCGCGCGCCCCATCTGCATGTCCGCGACGGTGTCGCCGATCATCACCGTCCTCAGCGGCGGCACGTCGAGCCTCTCGCAAATCGCGAGCACCATGTCCGGCGCGGGTTTGGGCGTCACGCCGTCGTCGGCGCAGATCATCGTGTTCACCATCGCGGCGACGCCGAATGCGGCCAGTGTCCTTTCCGTCGGCGTTCGGTCGTCGGTCGTCGCCACCGCGATTTTCATGTCGCGCGCGCGCAGTTCTCCGAATAGCGCCCCGAGGTCGGCCAGCGGGCGGGCCGTCGCCACCGGATCGGGAATGTGCCACGCGGCATGGAGCGCACTTTCAACGCGCGACGGCGGACAGCCGGCTTCTCTCAGCGCCTCACCGGCCATCGAGCGCAGAGTCGCCATCGGCGTCATCGCCAGCGGCGCGCCGGGGAGGACGCGGCGCGAGGCAGAGTCGTAGCCGAACGAGGCAAAAAGCAGTTGGGAAATCGGCAATTGGCAAGATGCTTCCAGACGCGCCGCGACGTCGCGCATCCATCCGCCCCACATCGCGTGAAAGTCAATCAACGTGCCGTCTTTGTCGAAGATGATGAGTTGATAGCCGTCGAGGTTGATACGTTGCACTATGGCTACTCCAGAGTTTAACGCAAAGTTGCAAAGGCGCAATGAATCTTGGACGCTGTTTGACAGGCTACCACGAGGACACGAAGGCCCGAAGAACACCAAGAAAACTTGGTGAGCCTTGTGTCTTGGTGCCTTTGTGGTAAACGCTCTTAGCGTCCTAGCGTCTTTGCGTCAGACGAATTTGCGTCCCCCGCGCCCTATGCTAGAATGCGCGCCAAATCTCTAATCTCGAATCCCACCTCTCAGGAGTATCTCATGTCCTTCACTCCCGCCGCCCGCGTTTCCACCTTCGGCACGTCCGTCTTCACCGAAATCACGCAACTTGCGATCCAGCACAATGCGATTGATCTCTCAACAGGCTTCCCCGACGTGGACGGCCCGGATGAAGTGAAGGCCGCGTGTTACGCCGCCATTCGCGAGGGAAAGAATCAATACGCCCTGTCGCACGGCGAACCCGAACTGCGCCGGGCGATCGCCGCGCACGCCGAAAGATTTTACGGGCAGAGTCCGAATCCCGACACCGAAATCACCGTCACCAACGGCGCCGCCGAGGCCCTGCATTCTATCATGGACGGCATCGTCAACCCCGGCGACGAAGTGATCGTCTTCGAGCCGTTCTACGACGTTTACGCGCCGAACGTAATAATGGCCGGCGGCGTGCCGCGCTTCGTCCCCCTGCGCCCGCCGCATTGGGATTTCGACGCCGCCGAACTTACCGCCTCGTTCAACAACCGCACCCGCGCCATTCTGATCAACACGCCGCACAACCCCACCGGCAAAGTTTATTCTCGCGCCGAACTTGAAACCATCGCCGCGCTGTGCCAGAAGTGGGATGTCGTCGCCATCACCGACGAAGTGTACGAGCACATTATCTTTGACGGGGCGAAGCACGAACGGCTCGCGCTTCTGCCGGGCATGGCCGAGCGGACGCTGACGATCAGCAGTATGAGCAAGACGTTCAGTTTCACCGGCTGGCGCATCGGCTGGGTGATCGGCCCGCCCGACATTACGCGCGCGGTGCGCCTCGCGCATCAGTACGTTCTGGATTGCTCCGCGACGCCGATGCAATACGCGGCGGCGGCGGCGCTGGGCCTCGACGACGAATACTACACGGCCCTGGCCGCCGATTATCAGCGCAAGCGCGACTATCTGGCCGACGCGGTGCGCGAGGCCGGGCTTGAAGTCACGATCCCCTCGGCGGGATTCTTCATCATGGGTGGCATCAAGCCGCTCGGCTTTGACGACGACTTCGCCTTCTGCAAATACATGGCCGCCGAAGTCGGCGTCGCCGTCATCCCGCCTTCGATGTTCTACTCGGACAAGAACAAGGCGCTGGGCAAGGGTCACGCCCGGTTTGCGTTTTGCAAAACGATGGATTTGCTGGAGAGGGCGAGGGCGAGGCTGGGGAGGATGATTACTTGAACTCAGCCTCGGTAAACTTCTCCGCCTGATACGTCTGCACTTCCAATTTGACCTTGAGCCACTCGTCTTCCGGCGCGCCCATTTTCTGGCACAGCAGACTCAGAAAGTCGGCCGTGTCGGGGATGCGCTCCCACACTTGAGGCAGAAACGTCGCGCGGCGCAGGCCGGAACTGATGATCACGCCGTCAACGCCGGGGCGCAGCAGGCGGAGGAGATCGGTCGCCTTGTCGTAGGGGAGAGGCTGTGGCTGAGTGAGGACAGAGACTTCGATCTCGATGTCGTCCAGTTCGTCGGGCGAGACGGGCGGGAAGCGGTAATCGTACAAGGCGGTCTGGGCGGCGTGGTCTTGCGCGTCGTAAGCCAGCGGCTCGTCGGCCTCAAGCCCCCCGATACAGCCGCGCAGGTCGCCGTCGCGGGTGAGCGTGACGAAACAGGCGCCGATTTGTTGGAGTGAGGCGGGCAGAGTGTCCAGTTCGGGGCGGATCAGCGATTCGCCGTTGACCGCGGCGGTGACGGCGTCGCGCGCCAGCCGGAGGAGAGTGCGCTTGTCATCCGAGGTGAGGGGCTCGAACATGAGCTGCCCCTTTCTGCTTCTTCGCTACGAAGCAATCTTGCGATAAGCCTGCTTCCAATACACCAGCGGCGCGCGGCCATTGGCAAGTTTCGCGGCCACGACCTGGCCGACGAAGATCGTGTGGTTGCCCGCGGGATGCTTTTCTTGAATCACGCAGTCGAAATAGGCCACGCCGTCGCCGAGGATCGGCGCGCCGGTCAGCGCGGCGAATGTCGCCACGCCTTCGAAGCGCTCCCGGCCATCCGAGTCGCGCCCGCCAAAACGATCCGACCACTCGCCCTGTGACTCGTTCAACACCGACACGGCGAACGCGCCCGAAGCCTGGATCAGCCGGTGGGTGCGCGTTGACTGTTCGATACACACCAGCACGAGCGGCGGATCGAGCGAGACGGAGGTGAACGAACTCACGGTCATGCCGTGCGTCTCGCCGCCAGCGCGCGCCGTGACGATCGTCACACCGCTCGCCCAGCCGCGCAGGGCGGTGCGGAGAGTTTCGGAATCAACGGGCATGAGGCTGTCGGGCGTCGGGTATCGCCTGCCGGGAGTCGTCAACGAGCATCGGTTGAAATGATAAGCCCGACTGGATGGGCCGTCAATCCCTAATCCCCAACTCCGCAGGGGCGCTTCGCAGTCTCAAAGCTCAGATCGCCAATGCCTTCCGGATGGCGGGCACAAAGCCGGTCAGGTCGGTCAGGTTTTCGGCAAAGGCGGCGCGGGCCTCGCCGACGACCAGCGTCGGGACGCGATTCAAACTGTGGTGGCGCATGCTCATGTCCTCGAGGTTGCCATGATCGGATGTGATCACGGTCAGGCCTCGGGTGTCGTCCCACGCTTCGAGCACGCCGCCGAGGGCGGCGTCGAAAGTTTCCACCGTGCGGATCGCCTCGGCCAGAGTCCCCCGGTGGCCGACGTAGTCGGTCAGCCAGTGCTCGAAAAAAGTGAAAGCCCGCTCCATCGCCGACGCCGCCAGTTTGCGCCCGGCCTCGCGCGGCGTGTAGAGCGGGGTGTCGGTGAACTTGAGATCGGCGCGCCAACCCGCGCCGGTGAAGTCGGCCGAGAACGCGCGGCCCGCGCGCAGGTCAGCGGCGGTGAAGAGAGGCAGGCCGGCCGAAGTCACGGCCAGTGGCACGGTCGAATAGTTCCGCCGCCCGGATCGGATCGCCGCGAAGTAGCGCTCCGGGTACGCGTTCGCCAGCGCCGCGCGCCCGCCGAGGGTCTTGAAGATGTTGTCGCGCTTGACGATCTCGACGACGGCCGCATTGGGCTTCGGGCCCCAGTGCTTGCCGATCAGCGCGGGGACGTTCAGCCCGGTGAGGATCGCCGCTTGCCCGGTGGCCGATTGCGGCGGCCCCGGCACGCCGAGCGAGGGATCGGTGGGGATGAAGACGGCGCGATCGGATTCGATCCGGGGCAGGCCGGCCAGGGGACGCCGGCCGCCGAGAAGAGCGATCAGATTCGGAATCTCGGCAACGGCGAACGGGTTGCGCGATGGATCGTCCTCGCCCAGTCCGACGCCGTCGAGGAAGATGAAGAGGATCGATTTTATTTTCGTTCCAGAGTGTACCACGCCGACGGCCTCCCCGTCCCCTGTTCGATCTTGGCGGCGCGAAAGGCCGTTTGAAACGTGGCGAGGACTTCCTCTTCACTGGCGCCGCGCGGCCCGTCGCCGCCGGGTTTGAAGGCGTAGAGCAAATAAATCGCGCCGGGTCGGAGCAAGCGCGCAAGCCCATCGGCATAACGCGGGCGGCCCGCCAGATCGAGCGAATGGAAGCAACCCATGTCGAGGGCGAGGTCAAAAGGCGGTTGTAAAAACGAAAGGTCGGTCACGTCGCCGGCGTGGAACTCGCACAGCGAGTCCGCGCCCGCCGATTTCGCTTTGCGCCGCGCCGCATGGATTGCCCGCCCCGCGAAGTCAACGCCGACGGTGTGCCAGCCGCGTTGCGCGAGATAGATCACATTGGTCCCGGTGCCGCACCCGAGATCGAGCGCGCGCCCGGGCGGCAGTGCCGGCGACCGCGCTGACCCTTCGACGACCCGCGTGAGTTCGGGCGGGCTGATACCGCTGTCCCACGGCGGCTTGACGGGCAACCAATACCAGAGATTGAAAAAGAGGCGTCTCATTGGCCGCGAATGATACCATACCCTCAGGGCACGGTAACTTCCCCAATCCTGCCTCCGCCCAATGTCTTCCCGTTCTCCGGCAAATACATCCCGACTTCAAGCGCATACGTTCCCGATGCCAACGCGATCGTGTACGGATCGGACACGTATTCACCTTTCATCCACAGCGATGTCGGATATGCATTGTCGCGAGGCGCGGCGTCGCGTTGAGCGACGATCTGGCCGTTGGCATCGAGAACGTGGACGAAAACGGTGTAGTCGGTTTCGGTTTCGGCGAGTGATTGCCAGTAGAGTGTGAGGCTGGAAGTCGGAGGCCGGAGGTCGGATGCCAAGGGAGCCAAATCGAAACCGATTAGTCGAACAGTGTCGCCGAGGGTGAGGTTGGCCGGGCGCGTCGGCGCGGGCGGGGCGAAGACTCGCTCGATCGGCAAAACGTGGATCCCGCCAAGAGCGGCGTGTTTCGATTCGCCCGACGACTCGCTCAAAGTCAACTTGAGAAGATACCAACCCGGGCTCAGGTCGCGCGGCAGGCGCGGTGCGTGGCGGTCAATGACGATCTCGCCGCTGTGCCATTGGCCGGTCGGATAAGAGTCGTGGACGGGCGAACCGGATTCCAAAACGCCGCCGGGCGCGTCGAGCGTTACCGTGGTGAGATAGGTTTCGCGCGGCGCGACGGAGGCTTGCCAGTACAGCGCAAAGTCCAGCCTCGCGCCGGGAAGCGCCGCCGTCGCAGGTGGATCGTAACCGATCAGCGACACGGGGCCGAGGCGCAGGTCCGAGGATTGGCTGGGAGTCACCTCGTCCGGTTCATATTCCACGGCTGACTGCGCCACCGCGATCGGGCCGACGTTTGCCGTCGCGCCGGCGAAGCGCCCGGCGGAGTCGATCGTCGTGAGCCGTGCGCCAGTGCTCGGCGCGAAGAGCGTCACGGCTAGCCGATAGTCGTCGCCCGGCGGGAGACCGATCGGCGCGGAGATTTCGACTCGGGTGATGAGCGTCTCGTCCGCTTGCCATTGTTCGGAAGGATACGAATCGTTGAAACCCTGCGCCCAGTGATAGCCCCACGCGTCCACCAGATCGGCGACGACGCGGAAGTCGCCGGTCCCCGGCGGGTTCAGCACCCGCCAGTACAGATCGACAACGACGCTCTTGCCTGAGACGGCGCGAATCGCGCGATAACCTGTCAATGCAACGATGTTGTCGAAGTTTGCGGGCGAGGTGGTGTATGGCGGCGTGGGGGGAGGGGCGTTGAAGCGGTAGGCGCGAAAGTCCGACTCGCCATCCGGGCCGGGCGGCGCGGCGACGAGCGCTGAACTCCATTGTGCGATCCATTCGTCAGGCGGCGGCGCGGAGTGAGGGAAGATGTAGATGGCGCCTCCTGTCGGCGGGATGGCGAGTGTATTGGCGCCGGTGAACCAGCGCATCCTGGAATAGTCCTGCGCGAGAAACGCTATTGTCGGATGACGGTAGTGGATGGCGGACATGAATATTGACGTATTCGCCGTGTCTTGTTCGTTCAGCCAGCGCGCGGCGGCGGCGAGGTCGGCGTCGTTGTCGCGGTAAACGATGGGCCAACGGCCCCATTCGAGGAAGTAGGCGGAGGAGGTGGAGAGGCAAAGGGAAATGAGGGAAACAGTGGAAACGAGGGAAATGGATATTCGACTCTCAGCGGCTAGGAAACGGAAAAGCGGATGGGGTTTGGGCCGTATCCGCCTTTTTGCCTGAACTTCCGTTGGAAGTTCCGCCGCCAGAAATCGGCGCACTATCCATTGAGTTGTTTCAATAAGCCCTCGCGCGGTCGGGACGAAGATCAGCGGGATGAGGCCGATGGCGCGGACGTTCGAGGGAAAGATTTCGTGGACGGCGAGGATCGTCGGCAGAAGCATCGCCGGAATCCAGACGAGGAGCATGAACTCGGCGGCGCGGGCGAGAGGCGTTCGGGCGCGGACGGCGCGCGCGATGGTGGTGGCGACGCCGACGACGAAGAACGCGCCGAGGATCGGGCCGAAGATCGGGCGGTACGGATAATTGAATCGCTCGTACGGATCGCCGCTGATGAAGATCATTTTGAAAGCCGCCAGCGCGCTTTGCAACAGCAGAGCCTTGTCGTTCGCCGTCGGCGCGACTTGACTCATACGAATCAAAAAAGAATCGGGATGGGTGTAGAAGAAGTAGCCGAGAGGGGCGAAGGCCAGGAGGGCGGAAAGAAGGTAGATGAGAATTGGTGATAGCGTCTGGCGAGGCCGGGAGATGAACAGCACAAGCAGCGCAACGGCGACGGGAATTGGGAAGGCGCGGGCGGCGAGGTAGGTGTAGGCGGCGAGGCCGGTGAAGAGGCCGGCGAGGGTGACGAGTGCCGTGTGGCGGGTGACGGGTAGAATGAAGCGTGAAGCGTGAAGCGTGATGCGTGAACTTGCCAGAGATTGCCGGCGAGCAGGGCGGCGGAAAGGGCGGCCAGCCAATTGCGGTTTCGATCGTGTGCGAAGACGTGCCGCACAGCGAAGTACGTCGCCGGGACGGTGAGCAGGCCGATCAGCGATCCGGCGAGGTGGAGGGTGAAGACGTTCGGCCCGACGAAACGCATCAACCCTGCGAGCCAGTAGAAGAACAACACTTCGCGCCCGGTAAAGGCGGTGATGAAGATCGGGCGATAAGTTCCGAAGGCGATGTCGCTGCCGATTAGCAGATTGGTGGCGAGGTCGTAGTGCAGGCCGGGCGGTATTGCGTGGAGAAGAAAGAGACGCAGGAATGCGGCGACGAAAACGGCGAGAATTAGGAAGGCGTGATGGCGGCGCACGGGAGCAGGGGGGCAGGCAGCCGAGGGCGCAGACTGCACATTGCTATCGGCCATATGCCATCTGCCATTTGCTATCTTAGCGCCTGGGCGAAGTCGGCGATCAGATCGTTCACGTCCTCGATGCCGACGGACACGCGGATGCAACCGTCGCCAATGCCGAGGGCGGCGCGGGCCTCGGGCGTGAGCGATCGGTGAGAAGAATGGGGAGGATACGAGACAAGCGTGGTCACGTCGCCCAGCGTCGGGACGCGCTCGACGAGTTGTAGTCGCTCCATCACGGCGAAAGCCTCGGCGCGGCCAGCCAGTTGAATATCGAACGACAGCATCGCGCCGAAGGCGCCGGGGCGAAGAAGGCGGGCGGCCAGCTGGTGTTGGGGATCGGTCTCGAGGCCGGAGTAGTAGACGCGCTCGACGCGCGGATGATCCGAAAGCCAACGAGCCAGGGTCAGCGCGTTCTCGCATTGTTGCCGCATTCGTAGTGGCAGAGTGCGCAGGCCGCGCAGGCACAACCACGCATCGAACGGCGACAGGTTCGAGCCGACCAGCGTGCGGTGCTTTCGCAGAACGGCGCAGTTCTCGGCGGAGGAAATGACAACGCCGGCCAGCACGTCGCCGTGCCCGCCGATGTATTTGGTCGCCGAGTGGGCGACAAAATCCGCGCCGAGCGCCAGCGGCTTGACGAGATAAGGCGTCGTGAAAGTCGAGTCGACGATCGTCTTTGCGCCGTAGCGTTTGGCGAGGGCGATCAGCGCCGGGGCATCGGCGACGCGCACCAGCGGATTGGAAAGAATCTCGAAGACGAAGGCCGCCGGGCGGGATTCAGCCAGCGCGGCTTCGACCGCGTCGAGATCGCCCGCGCGCACGAAGCGCGCGATCAGCCCCGCGTTCGCCGCCATCGTATTGAGCAGAGTCTTCGTCGCGCCGTAAGTTTCTTCGGCGGCAAGG
>JACQED010000554.1 GCA_016200785.1 Chloroflexota bacterium | reverse complement strand
TTGAAATCTTCGAGCGTGTGTTTACCGCCGCTCATGGGGAAATCCTCCTCTACTCGTAACCACTCAGCCGTCTGTCGTAGGAACGGGGAAACCACAAAGACACAAAGGTGCGAAGGAACACCAAGTTCTTCGTGAGGCTTCGTGTCTTAGTGACTTTGCCCGCACTCGTGCGAGCACGGGTGTGGTGAGGGCCTGATACCATCTTTCATCCTTTCGCCTTCATCCTTTCGAAACCGTATTCGTCCCACCGGTCGAGAACCTTTTGTTGCACTTCTTCCGGCCAGCCGTGACGGAAGTCCATCACAACCGGCGGCTCGATGTCGGGTGGAAACGTCGCGTCGAACAGCACGCGAGAGCCGCGCCGCGCCGTGCGTTCCTCCAGACTCAAGAACGGAAAGAGCGAGTGACCGGGCGCATTGTGCTGAACGTGGATGTTGCGCTCCGGGTTCAGGCGCGTCACCAGACACCAGTACACGTCCTCCGGGTTCGTCACATCCACATCGTCGCCGACGACGAAGACGAACGGGCGATGGATGCCGACTTTCGATCCCCACACCGCCGACGCGACCGTGTGCGCGTATCCGGCATACTGGTTCTTGACCGCGATGATCACCCCGAAGTCGGGCGCGGGGCAGTACACGGCGCTGTACGGGATGTTCTGCCGCTTCAACTCCGCGCCGACGATCGCGCTCTGCGCGATAGATGAGATGATGCCCGCCTCATCCCACGGCTTGCCCATGTTCGAGATCGTGAGTATCGGCGCGTTGCGGTAGGTGATGCACGTCACGTCGATCACCGGCAGGTTCACCGGGTGAAAGTCGCGGTAGCCGTGATACTCGCCGAACGGCCCATCCGGCTTGCGCTCTTTGGGCCGGGCAAAGCCTTCGATCACGATCTCGGAAGCCGCCGGAACGTACAGATCGTTCGTCTCGCACTTGACGAGTTCGATCGGCTCGCCGCGCAGGCCGCCGGTCAGATCGGCTTCGTCCTCGCCCGCCGCCAGTTGCGTGTCGGCGGCGATGGAGCACACCGGCTCGGTGCCGATGGCGATCGCGACGGGCATCGGCTCGCCCCGTTCCTCGTATTTGGCGTAGTGAACGCCGCCGTGCTGAGGCGGGAACGACAGGATGCTCATCGTATTCCGGTCGTGGATCATGTGGCGATAAATGCCCCAGTTTACCCAGCCGGTGTCCGGGTCGCGCGTGATAGTGATGTGCCACGTGCCGATGTAGCGCCCGCCGTCGCCGCCGTGCATCAGTGGCGTGGGGAATTGCCACAGATCGACGTCCGTGCCCTTGACGATATTCTCTTTGCACGGCCCGGTCGGCACGATCTTCGGCTTGGTGCGCCGATCCATGCGCCGCCCGAACTCTTCGATGACTTCCTGCGGCGGCATGTCCTTCGGCAGTCCGAGCGCGAGGGACAGCCGTCCCTGCTTGATCGGCCTGGTCGGCGTCAGCAGATTGCCCAGAACACGGTAGTCGGGCGGAAAGCCTTTGATCTTTTCGAACATGATCGCCGGCAGTTGCAGCTCGATCCCGCGCCGCGTGATCGCGCCGATTTCGAGGTTCCAGTCCACTTCGGCCTCAATCCGGTGCAGTTCGCCTTCGCCGGCGAGTTTGCCGAGGAACTCACGCAAGTCTTTGTAGGGCACGTATGTCTTCCTCGCACGCCGGGGAATCAATTCCCCGGCTAACGCGCATGGAAGTCGGCTGAAAGCCGACTGGCGCTGGCCGACAGCCGGGTTCACCCGGCTTTCATGTCATTCAGCCGGACGATTCCATCGCCCGGCGCAAGGCGGCGATTGACGCGCTACTCCTCTTCGATCGCGATCACCCTGGCCTGCGCCCCGTCCGTCCCCACCAGCCGCAAGGGCAGGCAGAAGAATTTCACGCGCGGCTGTTGGATGGCCGTCAGGTTGGTGCACCACTCGACGAACACCAGCCCTTTTTTCATCAGACGCAGATGCGTCGGGTGGCCGAGGTTCGTCGGGCGCAGACGGCCATCGTTCGCGTCGGTGTAAAACTGCGGCAGGTCGGGCAGGAAATCCACCGCAATGGCTTTGACGTTCTTCTTGTCCAGCCATTGTCCGGCGTCCTCGGCCAGATAGATCATCTCGCGCCAGAAACGCTCCGTGCCCCACGGGCCGCGCTCCGTCCAGCCGCTGCGGATGATGGCGATGTCGCCTTCCCGCACCTGCCCGCCACCCTTTTCGAGATCGGCAGCGCTGACGATCTCGTTCGGCTGTTTGTGCGTCACGTCGATCACCGCGCCGTCGCCGATCAACCGTTCGAGCGGGACTTGATCGTTGGCGATGCCGTCGTCGTAAACGTGGCGCGGCGCGTCAATGTGCGTGAACGACTGCGTGGTGCTGTTGTACTTGTGCATGCACACCGTCGTCTTCTCGATCGTCGAGAAGCACTCGATCAGCGTCGGCGGTTCTTCCTGGCCGTAGACCATCCCGCCGGGATACTTCGTCCAGTATTCGCCGGAGACGATCGGCAGAGACAGATCAATGATGCGTTGGCTCATGGTTCCCTCCCTCGCGTATCACGTAGCGCGTATGGCGTATAGCATATGGCGTATGGCATATAGCTTATGGCCTATCACGCCTCGCGCGATAGCCATCTGCCATCAGCTATCTGCTATCGGCCACCTACCGCGGTCGAGCCATCTCGGCCACCGGGATACCGAGCGCGCCGATCGCTTCGGATCGGTCGAAGACCTCGGAACCCACCGGGCCTTTGTGCCAGCCGAGCTCCTCGTTTTCGAGTTGCATCAGCGAAAGTTTGACCATCTTGGCCGTCTCAGCCACGCGCTTGCCGATGCTGAAGCAGGCGTTAAGCCCAACTTCGTCTTGCAGAACAGCCCGGTCGTCACCCGGCTCGTCGGAGTGGGTGGGGAACGGGAAGCCCTGCACGGCCATCGCGCCGATGTGCCCGCCGATGCTGGTCTTCGGTCTTTCGGGGCCGGTGCCGACGACGATCATGTCGTGGATGAACATCCAGCGGTGAATCTCGTCCACCGTGCCTTCGTGCCCGCCGTGCCGTTCGGCGGCGATGGTCAGGCCCCCGCCGACTTTGTTCCGCAGGTGGAAGCCCATCTCGATCGCCATCGAGCGGTCGAACATGTTCTTCACCTGGGCCGGCACGCCGCCCCAGTACGACGGCGCGCCGACCAACATGCCGTCGCACAACATCATCGATTCGAGGATCATGTCGCAGTCGTCGCCCTTGTTCGAGTAACAGCGGCAGGGGGCGATGATGCGCGGCTTGTACCAGCAGGCGTAACTGGCATTACAGCCCCATTTCAGTTCGAGGTCGGCCAGCGAGAGATACATCGTCTCGACGCCCGGCAGCGAGGCCGCGCCTTCCAGCGCCCGCTTGACCATGATCTCGGTATTTCCGTGCCGGATGCTGCCGGCGAACCCCAGTATTTTGACGTTGACAGTCATGGCAATATCTCCTTCGTCGCGTATTGCGTATTGCTTATCGCGTATCGCCTATCGCTTGTGGCAAGAGGCGTTCTTCATCCTTCCACCGCCTGCCCCCGCGCAGTTACGGGGGTCAGCCTTCCGCCTTGTAGGAGGCGGCTTACCGACGTGAACGGCGCGCGCTTCTTTGAGCGTGAAGTAGTTGAAGAAGAGGCTAGTGTTCATGGTGACCGATCACCAGGTCGCGTATCAACCTTGCTTCCAATTCGGCCAGGGCCTCGCCTTTCTCAATCGCAATGCGCGGCCCTCGCGCGGTGAGTATCAACGGGTGCGCGGCGAAGTGCTCAACCAGCGACCCGTGAATGTAAAGCGGAATTCCTTCCAGCCTCGTTGCTAAAGTCAGCCCCGGCGTCGTCTCGGCTTCCCTCTCGGTTGTACGAAAGAAGGTCACGCCTTCCGAGGAATCGGCCGGTCAGCCTCAACCGTCCCGATTCACGTAGTCCAATATCAGCGCCAGATGCGGCCGCCGTTCGCGTTCGAGAGCCTCACGAGACTGATCGCGCCAGATGACTTCCATCGAAATCCCAAACTCCAAATCCCAAACTCCAAAACTCAAACTCAAGCCCGGGCGACTTCGATCTGTGGAATGACTTGCTTCGCAAATTGCCGCAAGGTGTATTCTTTGTCAGCCGTCGTGCCGCGAACGAGGAGGGAGATCGTGCTCACTCCGCCGGCGGCAATCCCGCGCACTTTTTCGGCGCAGTGGTCTGCGTCGCCGACGATCGCCACCGCGTCCACCTCGCGCTCGGTGACGTGCCGGGCCGCCGCGTTCTGTCCGCCGTCTATGTACGCCGCGTGGATGGCGGCGATCGCCTCGGGCGCGATGCCCATGCGCCCCGCGATCTCGGCGCTGCTTGCGCCTATGATGTGCGCCGCCCACGGGCGCAGGCTTTCGACGCCCCTGGCGCGATCGTCGGCGACGTTTACGACCTGCCAGCACACCGTATCGATCCGCGCGCCGTCCCGTCCCGCCGCCGTCACGCCCTGCTGAACTCGCTCCAGAAAGTAGCCGATGCCGCCGGGCGTGAAGAGGGCCTCGGCGATCACGCCGTCGGCCATTTCGCCGCCGACCGAGAGCATGAGCGGGGCGCGCGAGGCGATGTAGATCGGCAGGCCGGCGCGCGCCGGGAATTCCAATTTCACGTCGTTCAGCGTCAGGTCGGGACTCTCCCACGTGACGGACTCGCCCGCGAGCAATCGCCGCGTGACGATCGCGGTTTCGCGGATGCGCGCGGCGGCGCGATCCTGCGGCAGGCCCAACTTGTCGAGGAACATTTTCTTGTTCCCCGCGCCCAAGCCGAGGATCGCGCGCCCGCCGGAAAGTTCGTCAATCGTCGCGATCGCGCGGGCGATTTGAACCGGATGGCGGGCGTAGGGCGTCGTCACGCCGAGGCCGATCTGGATGCGCCGGGTCGCTCCGGCGATCGCCGCCAGCGCGACGAACGGATCGCGGTGGAACGTTTGATCGGGCAGCCACACGCAGTCGTAGCCGAGGTCTTCGCACAGTTGCGCGAGCCGGATCGTTTCGGGCATCGCGCCCGGCAGAAAGCAGACTTGGAATCTCATAAAGAAAGCCAGAATCTCACCGCGAAGCCGCGAAGGCCGCGAAGTTCTTGTCCGTCGTTTCCTTTGCGCTCTTCGCGGCTTCGCGGTTAACTATGCAACCCGATCCAAATCAATGGCGCGATCGACGAATTCGCGAGTGACGGCGACCGAGAACGCCGTGGCGAGGCTGATGACCTGCTCCACGTCGTCCCACTTGAGGCATTCGTGCTGGGAGTGAATGTAGCGAGCCGGGATGAGAATGTAACCGGCCAGCACACCCTCGCGCGAAGTGTGGATCACCACCTCGTCGCCGATCACGTCGGGCTTGATCTGCGGCTGATAGCGCATACCCTTCTCCTCGGCGCATTGGATGAGCAAGTCCACCACGTCGCGGTGGGCGATGACGCCCTTCTGCGCGCCGAAGCCGACGTGCGTCCCGTAGTCTTCCATCAGCCGCAGCACCGGGCCGCCGCCCATCAACGCGCCGGCCGACGGGTCGTCGTTGAAGTGGCCGGTGACGTCAATATGAATCGACACGTCAGGATGAACAGAATAGGCCGCCGGGATCGCGCCGCGCAAGCCGATCTCGTGCTGGGCGAGGCAGGCGGCCACCACCGTCGCCTGGTGCTTCATGCCTTTCAGCCGTTTCATTGTCTCGATCAGCATGTACAGCCCGGCGCGATCGTCGACCGACTTGCTGACGGTGATGTTGTTCGCCAGTTCGACGAAGTCGCCGCGAAAG
The DNA here is from genome assembly GCA_016200785.1 of Chloroflexota bacterium. Classification (GTDB taxonomy): domain Bacteria; phylum Chloroflexota; class Anaerolineae; order Anaerolineales; family JACQED01; genus JACQED01. The sequence continues at coordinate 5,494 of JACQED010000554.1, read as the reverse complement.
GTGATCAGGTTGCCGATGCGGACGCCCATCGCCTCAGTCTCGGCTTTGCTAAAACTGCCCACGTCAACGTACAACTTCTTATAGGGCGTGGGTTTGGTCTTCTCCTCGGCGGTCGTCTTGCTGGCCGCCGGGATGCCGATCAGGCCGGTGACCTTGCCCTGGCGCGTGCTGATCGTGACCAGCCGCGAGATGAGCATCCGGTCGTCTATCCAGCCGAGTTTCTCGAAGCGCACGCCGCCGAAGGACTCGATGCCGGCGACCATCAGGCCGATCTCGTCCATGTGGGCGGTGAGCATGAGCACCGGCGCGTCTTGGCCCGCCCCGCGCAGGGTGGCGAACAGATTGCCCATCCGATCGGCGCGAAGTTCGTCTACCACCTCGCCGAGTTCGCGGCGGACGATGCGGCGCACGTCGCCTTCGTCGCCGCCCGCGCCGGAGGCCAGCGTCAGTTCTCGGAAGAGTTCTTTCATTGGTTCCCCCCATCTTGCGACTCGCGCCCGTGCTTGATCTGCATCTGAACCAGCTCGTTGGCCAGGCGATTGTTGACTTCGTCCATCCGCACCAGCGCGGCCCGAATCTCTTCCATGAGTTTGATGCGCAGTTGCGGGATGTCGCCGCGAATGACCTCGGCCAATGCCTTGACGGCGTCGTCTTTGGTCACCGAGCCTTTGCGCAAGCCGGCGGCAGTCTTGGTCAGGCGGTCGAGCGTGTCGTCGAACGAGCGCGGCAATTTCTGCAGGACGACGAACGCTTCCACCTTTGCGCGCTGTGCCTGAAACACGGCCATTTCGGATCGGGTATCTGCGGGTTGTTCGGCCATGGGTCACTCCTTTGGTCGCGTAGTCACGTAGTCAATTGGTCGAATAGTCAAGACCCGGCGACCGTCAGACTACGCGACCATCGGACCACGAGACTATCGGACTCATCACGCCCAATAAGGCTCTTTCCACAATTGCAGCGGCACGCCCCGCCCCTGCCGCCTGGCTTCGTCGTAGATGCGGCGGGCGTTGATAATGTCGTGAACGCCGAGGCCGAGGCACGAGTAGAAAATTTTCTCGCGATCGTTCGCGCGCCCCGGTTTCTTGCCGTTGACAATCTCGCCGATCGTCGCGTGCACTTTGTCCATCCCGATCAGCCCTTCTTTGGCCATCAGCCCCATCACGACGGGGATGGTGAACTGGCGCGGGCCGTCCACCACGACTTTGTCGCACGACAGGATGGCCTCGAAGGTCGCGTCGTTGTCGGAGATGTTCGAATACAGCACGCCCTCCTTGAGCCACTCGGCCTTGACGTAGCGTTTGTCCGCCGACACCGTCGTGCAACCGACGACCACATCCGAGTCTTCGACGCACTCTTGCGCGCTGGCGACGGCTCGCACAGGGACGCGCAACTCCGCGCTCATCTCGGCCGCCCAGGCTTTGGCCTTGTCGCCGAAGAGGTCGAAGACCTTCACATCCTTCAACTTCTTCATCACGACTTTGAGCGCCATGAGTTGCGTGCGGGCGATGACGCCCGTGCCGAGCAGTCCGGCGGTGGTGGCATCCTGCCGGCCCAGGTGTTTGAAGCCGACGCCGGTGACTCCGCCGGTGCGCATCGCGCTGATGATCGTCCCATCCATCAACGCCAGCGGGTGGCCGGTCATCGGATCGTTGATGATGTCCATCGCCGTCGCGCGCGGCATGTTGATCGTGCGCGGGTTGTCCGGGTTGGCCGGTGTCCACTTGAGGCCGACGGTGTTCACGTCGGCTCCCACGAAGGCCGGGTGCATCGTCACTCTGCGCCCGGCCTGCCCGCCGAACATCAGCATCGGCGGGTCGGGTTCCATTGATTCGCCCTTGTCCAAGAGCGAGAATGATTTCTCCACGGCGTCAATGTAAGCGGCCATGTCAAGCCCGCCGCAGGCGATCACGTCTTCTTGAGAAAGGAAAAGGAAGTTTACGCTTCGCATTCGTAGCTCCTTAGGTATGCCAGGATTGCAAAAACAGATCGTCCGGCAATTCGCAACCGGCGCTCGCCGCGTTCGCCGATTCCAGCACGCGCGCGCCGACGGCGGCAAATTGAAAACCGATCCCGGCGTTGTTCATGAAGAAGGTGACCTGCCGATCGTCCGCGCGGCCCGGCGCTTCACCCACGAGCAGTTGGCCCAGCGTTGGGTAACGCGCCCAGTCGGCCGAGGCGTCGTAGTGACCGGCAACGCCGCGCCCGTAACCGGCGGGATTGTTCACCACCACCACGTCGGCGCGGTCGTAAGCCGCCGGGGGCACTTCGTAACTGAGAATCGCGGTGACGTGCATCCCCGGCTCGATCCACTCTGCCTCGAAAACCGGATCGAACGAGTTGGTCGCGGCGGCGAGTATGTCGGCGCCGCGCACGGCCTCACGAGCCGAGTCGACCGGGCGAATCGGCAGACCGATCTCTTGGCTCATCAAATTGGCGAACGACTCTCGCCGCTCGCGGTTGGGGCTGAAAACGCGCGCCTCGCGCAGCGGCCTCACCGCCGCCAGCCCCGCGAGTTGCTTCCGCGCCTGATCGCCCGCGCCGATCAATCCGACGATGCCCGCATCGGAACGAGCGAGGGCGCGCGCCGCCAGCGCGTTGGTCGCGCCCACGCGCATGGCGGAGATGAAGCCGTCTTGCAGAATCCCCAGCAGCCGCAGGTCGGCGAGGCTGAAGATCAGGATCAGCCCCACGTAGCGCCCGCCGGGCGCATCGGGCAGGCGATCTTTGCGTTTCATCCCGTTCACGATACGCATCGCCATGTGGTTCGAGTTACAGCGTAGGGCCATCACGCCGAAAGCCGGCACCGCGCCTTCGATGGACGTGAACTCGTAGGAGACATCGGGGGTCGGGGTCGGCACGACCGTCTCCACGCGCGACGAACTGCCGACGGTGATGCCCCGCGCGTGTTCGCGATAGGCGACTTCCAATGCGCTCAGGCAATCGTCCATCGTCAGCAGCCGCTCGATGTCATCGTTCGTCAAGAGCCGTGTCATTTGCCCTAAGTCTCAATGGACACTTCAAAGGCCGCACTGCATCAACCGGTGTTTTTGCCGCGAATTGCACGAATACCACGAATTCGCTGCCCCTTCGTGCAATTCGTGAAATTAGTGGCGGGTTTTTTCTTTCACCGCGCCACCGTCGCCTCGATCTCACCGATGAGTTTGGCGACCTCGTCCCACAACGCCGCCGTGTCCGCCGTGATGTCGGCCTTCTTGTCGTTGAGGGCCTTGACGTTGAGCGCGCCCATCTTGTCGAAAGTCGGAGCCAGCATTCCGGCGGCGGCATTGAGTTGCGGGTCACTCTCCTCGCGTTCGCGCACGCCCAGTTCAAAACTGCGGCGGAAACGGGCGAAATCCTGCAAGCGCGCCCGGTCGCGCGACTTGAGTTTGGGCAGCATGTGCGCCCACATCGCCCAAACGGTCGCGTAATTCTCCATCAACACGTCGAAGCCGGTGAGCGTGCCGTAGTACAGCGCCTGAGTCGAGACGTTTTCGATCATGCGGTTGTCGTCCAGCCCCCAGGTGAGCGCCGCGTCTTTGCGAAACGCCTCGGCCGCCGGGGTGAAGTCTTTGTTGTCGCCGGCCTCCTCGGCCGCCGCCAGCGTGGCCTCGTGCGCCTCGTTCAAGGCGTCGCCGCTGACAGGAGCCGCGCCCAATACCAACTCTTGCATGTCGGCGGGTTCGGCTGCGGCCTTGAGCGCAGCGAAATACGCGGAGTGAGTCATCTCTTTGGTTGTTGCCATGGTAGGCCTCCTAGGGAATTGTCTCTGATAGTCTGCTTGCACGGCGGCAAACCTCAAACTCCAAAATGCAAACTTCAAAGTTGGGAGTTTGAAGTTTGAGGTTTGGAGTTAGTCAGGAACGGTTCGACCTCATCTTTCATTGCCGGCAGAGCGCCGAATTTGCCGGCGGCGATTTCGGACTTAAGGGCTTCGACACGCTTCATGAAGGCGGGCGTAACCATGGGATGGAGCGGCGAGCCGAACTCCAGCGCATACTGGCCGCGCTCCATACCCCACACGGTCACGCCGGCCGCGAACTTGCCCTCCACGACGCGCTTGACCGCGTCGTACACCGAGACTTCGAGGTGGCGTGTCACGTCGAAGGGAATATGATCGGGATCGAGGCCGCGCTCGCCGTTGAAGCCGAGGGCGTACTTGCCGCGCCGACGCGCGGCGGCGAAGATGCCGCGATCGCCCAGATCGAGATGGGCCATGATTGCGTCAACGCCGGCGTCGTATTGTTTGGCGGCGGCGGCCTCGCCCTGCTCCGGCGAGGGGCTGTAAACAGGCAGAAACTCGTAGAGGACTTCGACCTCAGGGCGGACGTATCGCGCGCCGGCCATGTAACTGGCAACCCACTGCCAGTAACCCGGCCCCTCCGTTCCGAACAGCGTGCCGATCTTTCCCGACGACGACAGCCAAGCCGCCGCCGCGCCGGCGAGGAAGGAGACGCCCTTCGGCTCGCTGGCGTAGTTGGCGACGTTGGGCTTGTCGGCCCGCGCGTCGAAGGCGGCGAATTTCTGTGCGGGAAACTCGTCGGCCACCCGGTTGAGGCCAGGTGACGCGCCGAAACTCATCACGTTGATCAGCGCGTACTTTGCAGTCTGGGCCAATTCGCGCAGCAGCGGCTCAAAATCCGGGTCGCCCTTGGGCAGGCGATATTCGAACGGCACGCCGAAGTGATGCTCGGCCTGCTTGAGACCTTTCAGCCCCATCTCGTTGTAGTAGCCGCCCGCGCCCAAGCCGCCACTGCCGAAGACCATTGCCACGCGCAGATCGTTCATCAGGTTCGCTCCTCTCACCCTGCCCTGATTGCAATCGGCCGGATCGGCGACCCGGTCGCGCCCTTCAACTTCAACGGCAGTCCGACGAAAACGAAATGGTAGAGGCGGTCGGCGGCCAGCGCTTCGAGATTGAGATTCTCCACCAAGTAGATGCCGCGCTCGCTGAGCAGATGCAGGTGGGCGAACGCCATCGCGCCGGTCGCCTCGTCTCGCACGCCCACCGCATCCACGAACAAGTTGTCCGCGCCTACGGCACGAACGTCCTTCTCGCCCAGCCAGCGGCTCGCGTCGGGCGCGAGGCCGCCTGCCTGCGCGTATCGAGCCGGGTCGTTCCACAATTTGCCCGCGCCCGTTCGCACCAACGCCACGTCGCCGGGCGAGAGCGCCACGCCTTGCGCTTCGGCGCAGCCGGACAAATCCTTCCGAGTGATCGGGTACTCGTCGAGCAGCGGATCGCGCTTGAGGTGAGCGGCCACGTCGAGCAGCGCGCCGCGCCCGACCAGCGGCGGGATCGTCTCCGCGCCGAGCTGGGTGAAGCCGGTTTGCGTCTCCACCTCCGGCGCGACCGGCACGCCGCCGAGAAGTTGCATGTGGTGGGCCTGATGGCAGGGCGCGTCAATATGAGTGCCAAAGTGATCGTTGGTGATCAGCACCCCACTCGACCAACTTTGCGGGCCGTAATGCGCCGGGGCATAAGTGTCGGCGTGCC
>JACQED010000537.1 GCA_016200785.1 Chloroflexota bacterium | reverse complement strand
GGTATGCCCTCGTCAAAATCGAGTCCGACGCTTCGAGTCAGCTGCGGATCACCTGTGAGCATCGCAATGCGCCAGCCGGGGCACTTGGCCCGCACGACGTTGCCGAATTGCGCGTAGAGGTTTCGAAGGTCTTTGTTCTCGCTCACTCTCACACCATACGGCGGGTTAGTGACGATCCAACCGGGGCCGGGCGGAGGCTCGATCGCGGAGACGGCGCGGCGCGTGAATTCGATGCAGTCGGCCACATCGGCGCGGTCGGCGTTGGCCTGGGCGGCTTCGATGGCTCCCGCATCGCGGTCGGAGGCGATGATGGGAGGGAAGGGGTCGGTGTGACGCGCATCGTCGTTGGTCAGCGATTCCCAGAGCGCGGCGTCAAAGTTCGGCCAATCCATGAAGGCAAAGCGCCGCGCGCCGCCGGGCGGAATGTTGTTTGCCAGCAATGCCGCTTCGATGGGGATGGTTCCCGATCCACAAAACGGATCGAGCAAGGGGGACGCCGCATCCCAGCCGGAAGCGAGAATCATGCCAGCCGCGAGGGTTTCGCGCAATGGCGCTTTGGCCGTGGCAAGACGATAGCCGCGTTGATGCAGGAGCGCGCCGGACGAGTCGATGCTGATGGCGCATTGGTCGCGCACCAATCTGACGACGATCAATTGCGTTGCATTGTCGTCATCGGCATTCGCCCGCTTGACCTCTTGACCCAACCGGTCGCCGATCGCTCCGGCGACGCGCTCGGCCACTGCATCCGAGTGATAGAGTCGCGATTTGTGGCACGTCACCTTGAGGGCCACCGGCCGGTCGGGCGCGATGAAGTTCTCCCACGGCAGGCGGCTGGCTTTTTTTCGTAATTCGGAAAATGCGGCGGCGTAGAATTCGCCAACCCGAACGAGGATGCGGCTCGCGGTGCGGAGATGAAGGTTGGCGCGATAGACGTCGCAGGCCGCGCCGCGAAACTCCACGCCGCCGACCGTCCCCGTGACGCCCGCCAGGCTCAGTTGTCGAAGTTCCTGCGCGGTGAACGGCTCAAGGCCGAGAGCTGTGACGGCGAAGAGGGAAAGGTCGGGCATTTTTCATACCCGGCGCAGTCTCTCGAACCGCCCGGCGATCCACGCGCCAAGCAACACGCTCAGCGTCGCGGCGATCATTGCCAGCGGCAAAGCGCGCAGAGCGTCTGCCAGCGGCCACGTGATCCGCCCGTTGAGAAGCCAGGCCCAGCCGAATTCGCTTGGGTAAAAGACGAGCGCCGCGAGAGGCCCGGCGACGAGCAGCCAGCGATAGCCTGACCCGAAGCGCGCGTAAAACATGTCGAGAAGGATCGCGCTTGGAAAGGCCATCACGGGCAGGCTCACGACGATTGGGTAATGGGCGGCGCGCAACACTAAGCCCATGCCGCCGATCAGCGCAAACGGAATTGTCAGCGCGACGGTTGCCGCGCCAGCGCGGCCGGTCAGCCGCTGGGCCAGCACCAACACCGTCGGCCCAAACATCAGCGCCAGGATCGGGTAGAAGGCATCGTAGCGATACCAGTGGCGGATCGCGTAGAAGTTGAGCGACAGAGCGCCGACGATGAACGTGAGGTACGCGAACATCAAGAGGGTCACGGCGTCGTTGGCGGTCAGGCCGCCAAGCCGGCGGGGTTTGCCGTCCCCACCCATCTGCGGTTTCTCACGCAGGCGCAGGGTGACGATGATGCCGAGGCAGACGAGGAGGCCACCGACCATGCCGATGAAGTGCGGCGGACTCCACAGTCCGGTGCCGTCGTCGCGCCCGAACGTGCGATGCCACCACTCGTCGAAGGGCGCGGCGCCGATCAACATCATGCAACCGGCGAAACTCGTCCAGACGCCGAGCGGCGCTCGAAACGGCCCGAGGCGGGTGAGCGCCGGATCGGCGAGATCGGACGCGTCGCGCACGATGATGAACGTGGACAGGCCCAGCACGAAGGTGACGGCCGCATACAGCATGTTGTGAGGCGGAATGAAAAAGGTGTCGCGACCCCACGAGGCGTGCCAGCCGCCATCCCACAACAAGCCGAAAACTGCCACAACAAAACACGCGACGTATGCCCAGACTGCAACCGGCAGCCCTGCGACGTCTGCCCACAGCCATTGCTTCAGTCTTCCGCCTGTCGAGCCTGCGATGGCAACTGAGGATGTGGTCATGGAGCCAATCCTTATTCGAGCAAACTCTTATCCTTCACGATATTGCGACCAGCACTTCGTCCACCGAACGGAGCGGCGACTCGAGAATTTTTTTCGCCCGGTCGGCGATCAGCGTCAAGTTGCGCGAACGGACGAGTCCCGACTCTTTCACCGTGCCGCGTACCACGTTGGAGCCGGGCGCGAAGCCGAGCGCGGCGAGTAGTTTCGTCCCGAAGTCCCAACGATTGAGCGCCTGCGGCCCGCACAGGTTCATCGGGCCGGCAATGTTCGGGCGGGCGGCCAGTTGGAGCAGGGCAGCGCACAGGTCGCGCACCCACACCGGGCATCGAAATTCGTCGGTGAACAGTGTAACACGATCGCCGCGCTTCACGCCGTCTACCAGCCATCCGGTTTGACGATCGATCGGGTCGAGTCCCCAGATGAGCGAGGGCCGGACGATGACCGCCGCCGGACAAAGCTCGGCGACGATGGCCTCGGCCTCGGCCTTGGCTTTGCCGTAACGCATGATCGGGCAGGGCGGCGCGTCGTCGAGGTAGGGCGGATGTTCGCCGTCGAAGACGAGATCGGTCGAGAGATGAATCAGGCGGGCGCCGCTCTCGTGCGCGAACGCGGCCAGCGCGCGCGCGCCGGGGACGATCGCTTCGCAGTTTTGCGCATCGCGGTTCGAGGCGGCGGTGTGGAGAATCACATCGGGCCGGAGTTCGGCCAACGCGCGCTCGAGGGCCGCGCCGTCGGTGAGGTCGAGGCCGATCGGCGTCCCGGCTGTGACGCGATCTGGGTTGGAGTAGAACGCAGAATAGAGTTCGAAGCGCCGAGCGGCGAGCGGGGCCAGATGCGACCCGAGGTAGCCGGAAGCGCCGGTAAGAAGCAAACGAGGGGCCATTATAGCAAGCCCACTCTTTTCAGCGCCTCCTCGGCGGCCGACTGTGCCGCAATCTGTTTGTTGCGTCCCGTGCCGACGCCGTAAACCTCGCTGCCGATGCGGGCTTCGACGGTGAACTGCTTGGCGTGGTCGGGGCCGCTGGCAGTGACCGTGTGATAGTGCGGCGTCTGACCGAGCTCGGCCTGCGCCCATTCTTGCAGAAGACTCTTGGCGTCGACGTCGGCCTGAGTTTCGAGGATGCGATCGGCGGCTTCGTCGAGGAGAGGCTCGACGAACTGGCGCACGGGCTGAAGGCCGCTGTCGAGATACAGCGCGCCGACGATGGCCTCGAAGGTGGCGCACAATAGCCGATCGCGCGCCCGGCCGCCGGCGTCGGACTCACCCCGGCCCAGCCGCATCACTTCGCCCACGCCGAGGCGTGCGGCAAATTCGGCCAGCTGCTCGGTGCGCACCAGCGCGGCGCGCAGGCGCGTCAACGCGCCCTCCGACATCTCAGGGAATCGGTTATACAGAAACGCCCCGGTCACGAAGTCCAGCACGGCGTCGCCGAGGAATTCGAGTCGTTCGTTGTCCTGATTTTCCTCGGGGTGCTCGTTGAGGTAGGAACGGTGGACGAGCGCGCGGCGCAGGAACGAGGGATCGGCGAAGCGAAGGCCTGCCCGTTGTTGGAAGGAGTCGAGCATGGAGCAACGGGAACTAGGGGAAACAAGGGAAACAAGGGAACTGCGTTTCGAAGTTCCCTTGTTTCCTTTATCTCCTTCAGTTCTCTCAGCCTTTGAATTCTTTGAACACCAACACCGCGTTGTGCCCGCCGAAGCCAAAGGCGTTCGAGAGGGCGATGCGGACTTTCTTCTCGCGCGCCGTGTTGGGCACGTAGTCCAGATCGCAAGCGGGGTCGGGCGTGTGATAGTGGATCGTCGGCGGGACCACGCCGGTGCGAATGGCCTTAACGCAGAAGATGGCCTCCAGCGCGCCGGTCGCGCCCATCATGTGGCCCGTCATGGATTTGGTCGAACTGATCGGCACGTCGTAGGCTTTCTCGCCGAAGGCGCGCTTGATGGCGGCTGTCTCGGCAGTGTCGTTCAGCGGCGTGCCGGTGCCGTGCGCGTTGATGTAATCAACATCGGCGGGGTTGACCCCGGCGACCTCCATCGCGCGTATCATCGCCGCCGCGCCGCCTGCGCCGTCCTCGGCGGGCGCGGTGATGTGATACGCATCGGCCGTGGCGGAATAACCGACGAGTTCGGCCAGGATGCTCGCGCCGCGCGCCTTCGCATGTTCCAGGTTTTCGAGGATCAGCAGGGCCGCGCCCTCGCCCATCACCAGCCCGTCGCGATCTTTGTCGAAGGGTTGGGGCGTCATCGAATAGTCGTCGTTGCGGCGGCTCATCGCGCCCAGCCGGTCGAACGCGGCCACACCCACCGGGCAGATGGTGGCCTCGCTGTCGCCGGCGAAGGCGGCGTCGAGTTCACCCTGCCGGATCAGATTCCACGCCAGGCCGAGGCTGTCGGCGCCCGACGCGCAGGCCGAGGCCACCGACAGAGCCGGGCCTTTCGCGCCGGTGTCAATGCAGATCAGCCCGCTCGCCCCGTTGGGCATGAGCATGGGGATGATGAACGGGTTGATGCGGCGCGGGCCGGAATCGCGCAGCGTGTTGACGGCTTCTTCCAGCGCGTGGATGCCGCCGATGGCCGAACTGACGATCACGCCGACGCGGCCGGCGTTGGCCTCGGTGATCTCCAGCCCGGCGTCTTTCTGCGCCTCCTGCGACGCGGCGGAGGCGAATTGCTCGAAGCGGTCGCGCCGGCGCGCTTCGGGCGGCTTCATGTAATTCGCCGGCTCGAAGTTTTTGACTTCGCAGGCGATTTTGACGAGAAAGTTGCTGGCGTCGAATAGCGTAATCGGCCCGACGCCGGAGATGCCGTTGACGCAATTCTCCCAGGTTTCTTTGACGGTCAGACCCAGCGGGCTGACCGTGCCCATGCCAGTGACGACGACGCGGCGCATCATGTGATTCCCTTCCTCATTGTTTTGTGCTCTTGAATCCGCTCCCGGTCAAGAGCACCGCTATTGTATCCTCTTTCCCCGCCTTTTTCAAAACCTCCATCAGCGCCGGCCACACGACCGCCGAAGTCGGCTCGACGTAGAAGCCGAGGCGGGCCAGTGCGCTTTGCCCGAGGCGGATCGCCTCTTCGTCCACCGCGAGGATGTCGCCGCCGCTCTCGGCCACGGCGGTCAACGCGGCATCGCCGCGCACGGGTTGAAGGATGCGAATGCCTTCGGCGATGGTCTCGCCTTCGGCGACGAAGCCGAGTCCGTCGAGGCCGTAAGTCTTCAACGCCCACAGCGGCGCCACCGCAAGCGCCTGCACGCCGACGAGACGCGGGAGACTTTCAATCAGGCCGCTGTTTTGGAGAATGCGAAAGCCGCGCGCCAATCCGAGGATGTTCGATCCGTGGCCGACGGGCACGATGACCCACGCATTCCGCAGTGGATCGCGGCCAAGCGTTTCCCACAACTCGAACGCCGTCGTCGCCAGCCCGGCGAGGCCGATGGGGTTGTAGTTGTGGCTGGCGTAGACCGCCCCATCCGCCGCCGCCTGGCGCACGGCCTCGGCGGCTTTGGAGCGTGGGCCGGGGATGGGGACGAGTTCTGCGCCGTAGGCTTCGATCTGCGCCCGCTTCGGGCCGGAGGCCGCCGCCGGGACGAACACTCGCGCGCGGATGCCCGCCCGCGCGGCGTACGCGGCAAACGATGCCCCGGCGTTGCCCGACGAATCCTCGGCGGCCTCTTTCACGCCGCTCGCCGCCAGCGCCGTCACCATCACCGTTGTGCCGCGATCTTTGAACGAGCCACTGGGGTTGAGATACTCTAATTTGAAATGGACTTGCCGCCCTTCGATCTCTGCCGGAATGAGCGGTGTCTCTCCCTCACCGAGGCTGACCGGCTCGGTCTGCGGGGGTACGGGAAATGTATGCCGGTATCGCCACACGCTCCGGTCGCGCCGATCAACCAAAGCGGGATCGAACTTTGGCGCATCGGCCAATTCGAGAACGCCGCCGCAGGTGGGACATCGCCACACAGCGGGAGATATTTCATGCTCCTTTCGGCAGGAGGAACAAACGGCTCGATAGTTCATTGGGCGGATTTGTTTGGAGGCGGGAGATTGGGATTCGGCATTTGGGATTTGGGATTTGATCTATCGTCCCCTGTCGGCTTGAATTTTCCCTCGACCCATTCCTCGCCGCTCGGCCCGACCTCCTTTTTCCAAATGGGCACGATTTCTTTGAGACGGTCGATCCCGTAACGTGCGGCCTCGAACACACCGGTGTCGCGGTGGGCGGCGGAACAGGCGATGAGCACCGTCGGCGTTCCGGGGTCGAGCCGCCCGATGCGCTGCACGATGGCGATGCCCTCGACCGCCGGCCACTTCTCGCGGATTTCGCCGGCCACTTGCTTCATCTTGGCTTCAGCCATCGGAACGTAGGCTTCGTATTCAAGGTAAGTTGTCTCGTGCGGGTCGTCGCGCTGTGTGATCCCGCGCACCATACCGGTGAAGATGCACGCCGCGCCGGTGGAGGGGAGGGTGATGGAGGCGACGAGGGCGTCGAGGTCGAGGGCGTCATGGGTGATACGGAACAGGGTCGGGTAGTTGGGTGGTTGGGTGGTTGGGTTGTCCGCGCCGCCGCTCACTGGCGGAAACAGCGCCACCTCATCGCCATCGTGGAGCGGGTCGGTGGGAAAAGCGAATTCGTGATTGATTGAAACGAGAGCGGTGGGGAGGGCGGGGACGAGGGCCGGCACGAGCGAGGCGAGGCGAGTCTTGAGATCGGCCACCGTCGTCGCCGCGTCGAAGTCGAGCGCCAGGCGGTCGGTTTTGGCGCGGTCTTTGAGGGTGGCGAAGAGGAGGATCTCGATTTTCATTCCGCTATCGATCCACTGCCTGATGTGCCCGACCACAAACTGCTGTCACAATTCTCACCGAAGGGCGACCTTGCCGCCGCCCGACCTGACGGCGAGTACGATGTGAGGGCAGTCGGCCAAGTTGGCTTCTTTGTCTAGATTCTGCCCGATGGCGCAAACGTCACCACCAAATCCCGAATGACGTTCTCAATAAATACCGGCACGCTCCGCTGTTGTTGGCGGGCCAGTCGTTCCAGGGTGCTATACAGCGGCTCCGGCAATTCGATGAACACTCGCTTCAAGCCCCTTTCGCTTTCAAACGCTTGCCAACGCGATTCGGAGGCTTTGGCATCAGCGAAAGCATCATTGGCGGACAGAAGTTCCTCTTGAGGCTCGTGAGGGGCGATTGGTCTCATGTTACACCTTCTTTCGGACGACGATATATCTCGCCAATAAACTGGTCGGAATAGTGTGTCCCTTGCTGTTGACATGTCATCAATGCGTCGCGG
>JACQED010000532.1 GCA_016200785.1 Chloroflexota bacterium | reverse complement strand
GGAAGAAATACCGGGAAGTCTTTGAAGCGGAGTTACAGCAACATGACTGACTACACGAGGGATCAGATCACAGAACTAAACATCACTCTAAGCACCGAGTTCAGCCTGTACGTCGTGGAGCATCCCGACTTTGCGGCTAGAATCCCCAAGGGCGCGCGAGTCGTCCTGCTACCGAAGAATGACCCTGAACTCAGCCGTATCAACCGCGAGATCGCTGAGAAAGCAAGGAGCAAAGATGACCAACCCGATCGTCCGGTCATCTTCATCGAGTTTGAACGCCTCAAGCCGGTTCGCTCGCGTCTGGTGAAGCCGCGAGTGGTGAGGCCGGGGAGAGCGCTACAGGCCGCCTGAAGCGGCGCGCAAAGCGCAAAGCAACGGGCTGTCCTTCCAGACGGCCCGTTTTGATTCGCACGACAGGCATTTTCGAGATAGAGTCGAATTGAGCAAACATGAAAACACTCGTCATTACCCCGTTGCAAGAAGAACTCGACTTTTTCCTGCAAAGTTGCGCGAGGCGCGGATACCGTGCCGAGAATTCAATGGCCGGCAGGCTCCCGGTCGCGCGGATTTCCGATCTTGGCATCACACTGGCGCGCGGCGGGACGGGCAAAGTGCAGTTCGCCGTTCAAACTCAGCACTTGCTAGATCATTGCCCGGATTGCGAGCTGGTCATCTGCGCGGGCGCGGGCGGGGCATTGGCGGACAACCTCGCCATCAGCGATGTTGTCGTGGCGACGGCGACCGTCGAACACGACTTCAACAACAAGTTCAACGCGAGTCCTCATCCACGTTTTGATGGCGACCAAACCGTGATCGCCGGGCTCAGGCGCGTTTCGCCGCCCGGCGCGTTCAAAGTTCATTTCGGGGCGGTGGCGAGCGGCGACGAAGACGTGGTGGAGTTCGGACGGAGAAAGGCTCTCCATCAGGCAACCGGCGCGCTGGCGGTCGCGTGGGAGGGGGCGGGCGGGGCGAGGGCGTGCGCTTTCAGCGGCGTTCCCTTCGTCGAGATTCGCGGCGTGACCGATGCGGCGGATCGCAATGCGCCGTCCGACTTCGAAGCGAATCTCGAAGTCGCGATGAGCAACGTGGCAACTCTCATCACATCGTGGATTAGTAGTTCGCTTAAGAGAACTGGAGTATAACCGCGAAGACGCGAGGCCGCGAAGGTTTCTTGTTCCTTCGCGCCCGCCTGTCCGCTTCAGGGAGTCGCGTCTTCCGGGTGAGCAAGAGGCGCTAACGCTTCCGCGCCACCGTCGAATCGTCCGGCTGCGCGGCGGGGAGTGAGACGACGAACTTCGTGCCGAGGCCGACGACCGACTCGGCGCGAATCTTGCCGCCGTGCGCGCCGATGATCTCACGCGTGATCGCCAGCCCCAATCCCGCCCCGCGCCCCGTCGCCGCTTTCCTCGATTTGTCCACCTGATAGAAACGCTCGAAGATGCGTGACAGGTCTTCGCCGGGGATGCCGGGGCCGGTGTCGGTCACGGTGATCTCGACGCCGCTCGCCACGCGATTCGCCGCCAGCGTCACCGTTCCCCCGGCGGGCGTGTGCTTCAACGCGTTGTCAATCAAATTGGTGAAGACCTGCGCCAGCCGGTCGGCGTCGCCGACGATCCACGGCAGGGGCGGGACTTCTTGCCGCAGGGTGACATCCTTCTCGCCCGCCCGCAGGCTGAGTTTCTCGGCGACCGAGCGCAGAAGCGCGGCGAGGTCAACCGGGCCGCGCACCAGCGCCGATTGGCCGACGTCGAGGCGGGCGAGGTCGAGCAAACCCTCGACGAGCCGGCGCATGCGGTCGGCTTCGTCGAAGATGATCGTCGCCGAGCGGCGCAAAGCGTCGGGGCTTTCAGCCGCGCCGTCGAGGATGGCTTGCGCGAAACCTTGAATGGAAGTCAGCGGCGTCTTGAGTTCGTGCGATACGTTGGCGACGAAATCGCGCTGGGCCTGCTGACTCGTCTTGACCTGCTTGGCCATGTCGTTGAATGCGCCGGCGACCGTTTGCACTTCAGCCGGGCCGGAAAGGGAAAGGGTTTGATCGTAATTGCCGCTGGCGATGCCCTGCGCGGCG
>JACQED010000575.1 GCA_016200785.1 Chloroflexota bacterium | reverse complement strand
GCCATCTTCACGCTCAAGCCCGATCTCAAGTGGGCCGACGGCGCTTCGCTGACAGCGGACGACTCGGTCTTTTCGTTCGAAGTCGCCTCCAGTCCGGCCACCCGGCAATCAAAGTTCCGGACTCTCCGCACCAAGAGCTACACCGCGCTCGACGATCGGCGCACGCAGTGGGTTGGCCTGCCCGGCTATCTGCCGAGCAATTACTTCACGTTTTTCTACACGCCGCTGCCGCGCCACGCCTACGGCGACCGCCGCCCCGACGACATGGGCGCCGATCAACAAGTGGCGCGCAATCCTATCGGCTGGGGGCCGTACCGCATCACCGAATGGGTGGACGGCGATCACATCACGCTCGAAAAGAATCCGTACTACTTCCGCGCCTCCGAAGGTTTGCCCAAGATCGACCGCATCGTCGTGCGGTACGTCAATTATCCCGAAGGCGCGCTGGACGCATTTTCCGTGGGCAAATGCGACGTGGGCACGCGCGACATCAGCTGGGATCGCCTCGCCACGACTTTGCTCAATTCGCAGGCCGACGGGAAACTCATCCCGTACTTCACCTCGACGACGGCCTTCGAGCATCTCGACTTTGACGTTGCGCCGGGCGACGACCGCTACAAGTTCTTCGCCGACAAGCGCGTCCGGCAGGCCTTCGCCTATTGCATTGACCGGCGCGCGATCATCGATCAGTATCTGTGGGGGAAAAGCACCGTTCCGCCGACGTACGCCCCCGCCGATCATCCCATGTTCCCGAGCGGCGGCATCGCCGAATATCCCTTCGATCCGGCGCAGGGACTGGCGTTGTTGGCGCAGGCGCACTGGGCCGACCGAGGCTCCGACGGCGTATTGATCGACAACGGTCTGCGCTTCTCCATCTCCTATCTCTACGAGCCTAACCCGCTCAGCGAGAAGGTCGCCGGCCTCGTCGCCAGGCAACTCCGCAGTAACTGCGGCATCGAGGCGCTCCCGGAGCCGTTCCAGCGCAGCGACTTCGCCGAGTCTTATCCCGACGGCAAAGTGTTCAGCCGCAAGTTCGATCTCGCGCAGTTCGCGTGGGTGGTGGACTATGAGCCGGCCTGTGAGCCGTATCTCTCCTCGCAGATCGCCAGCGACGATAATCCACAAGGCAACAACGATACCGGCTGGTCGGCCTCCGAATTCGACACGGCCTGCAGTGAGGGCACGGGTTCGCTGGATTTGAATTACAAACGGACTCAGCACGCGCAGGCCATGCGGCTGTTCGCCGACGAACTGCCCTCGCTGCCGCTTTTTGCCTGGCTCAAGATCAGCGTCGCCCGCTCCAACGTCCTCAACTTCCAGCCCGACCCGTCACAGCAGAGCGAGTTGTGGAACGTGGAGGAGTGGGATTTGTCGAGGTGATATGTTTGGCAACCCTCCCACACCCCTGCAACTCGCCGCCGTTGCGCTGACGCATCCCGGCCTCGTGCGGAAGAGCAACGAGGACCGCGTCTTCGAGATGGTCACCAATTCATCCGAGCGCGAGCCGATCGGCGTGTTCGCCGTGTGTGACGGCGTGGGCGGACACCTTGCCGGAGAGGCCGCCAGCCACTTGGCCGTCGAAGCCATGCGGGCCAGCTTGAACGTCCTGTTCGCGCCGAGCGACCCGCGCGCCACCCTGCTCCTGCCGGAAACAGTTGTCATGCAAACCGGCACGAGCGATCCTCAGCCGTCGAGCGGCACCCAAATCACTCAGAAATTGGTCGAAGCGGTTCAGTTTGCGAATTCGGTCGTTCACAACTATTCCAGGCAGAAGCCGGCTGAGGCCGGTAACGCCTCCGCGACCGTGACGGCGGCGCTCGTGCGCGGCCGCCTCGCCGTCGGCGCGAATGTCGGCGACAGCCGCACCTATATGTTGCGCGGCGATGAGCTCACGCAGGTGAGCCGCGATCACTCGATGGTCGCGTATCTCGTCACCCTCGGACAAATCAAGCCCGAAGACGTTTACACCCATCCGCAACGCAATCAAATCTACCGCTCGCTGGGCACGCACCCTGACGTGGAAGTGGACACCTGGCGGTTTCTGCTTGAGCCGGGCGACATGCTTCTGCTGTGCTCCGACGGTTTGTGGGAGATGATCCACGACCCCGGCGAGATTGCCTCGCTCATGCGCTCCAGCCCCGATCTCGCCGAGGCCGGCCAGCGCCTGATCGACGCAGCGAATCGTTACGGCGGAGAGGACAACATCGGCATCGTGTTGGCGAGGCTGGAAGGGAATTAGGAGTTGCGGATTGCGAATTATCGAACAGGTAAGAGGGCGGAGCCTCGTACCGCTGGCGCTGTTGCTACCGTGCTTGGCCTGCAACATAGTGACTCGTGTTGAGCCGACGGCGATAGTTTCGCCCGGTCGAACGGCGGTTGTTTTGCCGGCGTCAACATCGCCCCCGCAGGATAATCCGACCCCGGCTTTCACGGCCATGCCCGCTGAGACGCCGACCCTCGCCGCCAGCGCAACGCCGGTGGCGACGCCTTTGCCCGCTGGGGCCTGCCTCGAGCCGCCCGACGATTACACGCGCGTCACTGTCCGCGGCGAAACCGTGTCGGCCCGGACGCTGTGGATGGTCGAGCGCGCGAAGGAACTCTACACCGGGCCGGCGGATATGATGCGCGTCACGCAAGGCTCGTATCGCACCGACGTGGGCGCGAGTTTCGGCACGCACGCCGGGGGTGGGGCGGTGGACATTTCGATCCGCGATCCGAAGACGAACGAGTTTCTCTACGGCGAGACCGAGGCGATGGTGCACGCGCTCCGGCTCGCGGGCTTCGCGGCGTGGTATCGCCCCGCCGACGCGCTCGGCAAGGGATCGCCGCCGCACATTCACGCCATCGCCGTCGGCGACAAAGAACTTTCGCCCGACGCTCAGGCGCAACTCACCGGCGACGAAGGATACTTTCGCGGGATGGATGGCCTGCCGCCGCCGAATGGCCCTCATCCCGATCCATACGGCGGGCCGATTGTGTGTAAGTGGATGAAGCCATAAATCATGAACCAACTTGATCTCCCTCCCGGCACAGTATTACAAGGCCGCTACGAAGTCGTCCGCTCGGTGAGTCGCGGCGGCATGGGGCGCGTGTTTCTGGCGCGCGACTTGCACCTCAAGGGTCAGTGGCGCGCGCTAAAGCAGTTTCTGCCGAGCCAGTCGCTCACGCCCGATCAGCGCGATCAAGCGGTTGACATGTTCGAGCGCGAGGCGACTCTGCTGTCGAGTCTGCGTCACGCCAACATGCCCGGTGTCTTCGATCACTTCATCGAAGACGGCGTGCCCTATCTCGTCATGCACTTCGTCGAGGGCGAGACGCTGGCCGAAGTTCTGGAGAAGTCGCAGAACGGCGTGCCCGAGCGCGACGCGCTGAAGTGGGCCGGGCAACTGTGCGACATCCTGGCCTACCTGCACATGCAGAATCCGCCGATCATCTTCCGCGACCTCAAGCCGTCGAACATCATGGTGGACAAGAACGGCGCGGTGCAGTTGATCGACTTCGGCATCGCGCGGCTGTTCTCCGGTCATCAGCAGAAAGCGCAGGACACCGTGATCGTCGGCACGCCGGGCTACGCGCCGCCGGAGCAGTACGGCGCGCAAGGCCAGACGACGCCCAGGTCGGACGTTTACGCGCTCGGCGTGACACTGCATCATTTGCTCACCGGGCGCAACCCCGCGATGTCGCCGTTCGTCTTCACGCCGCCGCACCTTCTCAATCCGGCGGTGAGTGAGAAGACGAGCCTCGCGGTGATGACGGCGTTGGACAACGATTCCGAGCGGCGATACGCCTCGGCCAGCGAGTTCAAGCAGGCGCTGTTCGCGCGCGAGACAGTGATCGTGCCGCCGATCTCCCAGGTTGTGCCGCCGCCAATCTTCGCGCCGGGAGGCGCGCCGCCGGCGACGCCCTATCCGCCCCCGCCCGGCGCGCAGTATCCTCCCACGCCGCCGCCGCCCGCCGCGCCCGCACGTTGGATGTGGGGGCCGGTGGTCGGGGCTGCGGTCGTCGGCGGACTCGTGTTGATCGGCGTCGTTTGCGTGGCAATCGTTGCCATTACGCAATTCCCAAACCTGTTCCCGTTCCTCTCTGTCACCAGCGCGCCCGCGACGACCGTCGCGCTCAGCGCTACCTTCACGCCGCCCGGCGAAGCGACGACTGTCTCGACTGAAAGCCCATCCCCGGT
>JACQED010000574.1 GCA_016200785.1 Chloroflexota bacterium | reverse complement strand
CGACTCGCCGGGAGCGGGCAAATGATAGCCGACGTGAACGGTCGGCCAGCTGGCTATGCCGAGTTCGGCGGCGAGGGGCGCGAGCGGGAAACGATGCAAAAGCGTCCCGTGCTGCACGAGGTCAACGGCCATTTGGGCGTAAGCGCACGGATCGCTGCCGGTGACGCCGTGGGCGGCGCGGCCAAAGTACGTGGCCGCGGCCCAGATTGCCGTCAACACGAGAAGAGCGAGCGGCCAGAGGCGCGAGCCGCCTCTCACTTACAGTATCACCTTGAGCCGATCCAGATCGAGATTGCCGCCGCTGGCAACCGCGACGATCACGTCATCGGCTGCGACGGGAATCTTGCCAGACAGGAGCGCAGCGACGGCGGCGGCCCCGGCCGGCTCGACGTACAACTTGCAATGCATCATCAGCAGCTTCATCGCGTCGACGATCTGATCATCGGTCACGAGCACCACGTCGTCGACGAACTTCCGCGCGATCTCGAATGTGAGGTCGCTCGTATACGGCGGAGCCAGGCCGTCGGCAATCGTCTCGACCTTTTCGAGTCGAACCGCGTGCCCGGCGGCGCGACTCTGCACCATCGAAGACGCGCCCTCCGGCTCCACGCCGTAAACCTTCACTCCGGGCCGCAGATGTTTCGCGGCAACTGCGATTCCCCCGATCAGCCCCCCGCCCCCAACGCCGACGACGATCTTCGTCACGTCGGGAACTTGCTCGGCGATCTCCGCGCCCACCGTGCCCTGCCCCGCGATGACGAGCGGGTCGTCGAAGGGGTGGACGAGCGTGAGATTCCGTTCGACGCGAATCTCGTCCATCTTCGCGAAGGCCTCGGGCGGCGTCCCATACAACACGACGGTTGCGCCGTAGCCCTCGGCGGCGGCGACCTTACTGCGTGACGCGGCGGCGTGCATCACCACCGTGCAGGCCGCGCCGATCTGCCGCGCGCCCCACGCGAGGGCTTGCGCGTGGTTGCCCGCCGAGATCGTGATCAGCCCGCGCGCCTTCTCCTCGTCGGAGAGAGATCGCAGTTTGTTGAGCACGCCGCGCGGCTTGAACGAGCCGGTCTTCTGGAACAACTCGGCTTTGACCATCAGCCGCGCGCCGATGCGCCGTCCGAGCATCTCCGAACTGAAAACGGGCGTGAGGTGAAGCTGGCCGGCGATGACCTGCTGCGCGGAACGAATGTCGTCGAAGGTGATCATGCGCTACTCAAACGACCGCTGCGTGCGCGTCGCGCTTGATCCACGATCCGCCGCCCGGCTCGCCGTTCCATGTGTCGCCGTCAATCAGAAGGTTGCCACGCAAATAGACCTTCTCCGGCAGGCCGTTCAGTTCCCAGCCGTCGAACAAGTTGTAGTCAGTGCGCTGATGGGAGCTCTTCGGGCTTACGGTCTTCTTCATATTCGGATTCCAGATGACGACATCGGCGTCCGCCCCGACGACGATGGTTCCTTTGCGCGGATACATGCCGAAGATCTTGGCGGGGTTGGTGCAACACACTTCCACCATCCGGTTCAGGCTGATGCGCCCCTTGCCTACTCCGTAACTCCACATGATCAACATCCGATCCTCGATAACCGGCAAACCATTGGGAATCTTCGAGAAGTTGCCGGCGCCCAATTCCTTGCCGGGGATCTTGATCTTCTGACCTTCGTACTCGATTTCCTGCGTGCCGTCGAAGAAGAACGGGCAATGGTCGGTCGAGACTGCCTGCAGAGAATTGTTGGCGATGGCCTGCCACAGCGCCTCGTTGTCGGCTTGGGTGCGCACGGGCGGCGAGCACACCCACTTCGCGCCATCGGGCCGGCGCAGATCGTCAATTGTGAAAAAGAAATATTGGACGCACGTCTCGCCCATCACATTCAAGCCCCTCGCGCGCCCGTAGGCGATCTGATCCACGGCTTTAGCGCAGGTGACGTGAACGACGTAGAGCGGCGCGCCAGCCATCCCGGCCAGCGCCACGGCGCGCATCGTCGCTTCGGCCTCGGCCCAGTCGGGGCGGGTGAGCGCGTGCCACTCCGGCGTCAGGTTGCCTTTGGCCAGCGCGTCCTTCACCAACGTGTCCACCACGTCGCCATTCTCGGCGTGAACCATCACCATCATCCCGGCCTCCGCGGCCTTCATCAACGTCTTGAACAACGTGGTGTCGTCAATCTGAAACAGGCCCTTGTAAGCCATGAACAGCTTGAGCGTGGTGATGCCCTCTTTGGCCATCGAGGGAATTTCGTTCATTACGTCTTCGGTGAGGTCGGTGATGGCCATATGGTAGCCGAAGTCAACGACGGCTTTGGAGTCCGACTTCTTGTGCCACTTCTCGACGGCCTGGTGCAGGCTCTCGCCTTTGCCCTGAATGCAGAAGTCAATGTGCGACGTCGTGCCGCCGAACGCGGCCGCCTTGTGGCCGGTGTAGAAATCGTCCGTTGACACGGTGCCGCCGAAGGGCAGCTCGAGGTGCGTGTGAACGTCGATCCCGCCGGGCAGGACGTACTTGCCCCTGGCGTCGACGACCTGCGCGCCATCGGCGGGAAGGTTCATCCCGATCAGCGCGATCTTGCCGCCGTCAATCAACAGGTCGGCAGTGTAGGTCTCAGCGGCGGTGACGATCATGCCGTTCTTGATGACAGTCTTCATGGTTCGCCTCCTTGGTGAATTAGTATCCCGTTAGATGAATCTGATTGAGCCTTGAGGAAATTAGGTGCGAGAAACCCCGCCAGCGAATCCGCCCCGGAAGTGTGACCGATGGACGTGAGAGCGAGCGTCGCCGACTTGAGCGCCGCCTCGTCCGAGCGAAGGAGCGCATCGAGGACGGCGTGCCAGTGTGCGATGCACTCGCCTCGCGCCGCCGCGCGCAAATAGGCGGCTGACAGCGTCGTGGTCAACGGGGCCGCCGCGTTGACGATTGGATCGCAAAACGACTCAGTGCCTGGGCCGTACAGTCCGGCCCACATCGCGAACATAGCGCCGACGATAAAATCGTCTCCGGCGGGAGTCAGCCCCCCGCCGAGTCCGGCAAGAGCCTTGACCCCGATGAGGCACTGACTTGACGAGCCGACGAGCAAGCCTTGCACCAATTCCGTGGCCCCGCGCCGAGCGCGTTCCAGCATGGCATCCCTCACCCCTGCCCCTCTCCCGGGGGGAGAGGGGTTGGGGCTGAGGGACGGGTACAGATCAAGCAGACTACCTTCTACCAGATTTTCTTGCGCCGCCACCGCCAGCCAGTCGAGCCGCGAGGGGTCGTCGGCAAAGAGTTGTCTCAACGCGGGCCAGTCGGGAATTGGATTCCAAAGAGCCACATTCGCGAATTTGATTTGTAGTGAGCCGACCGACAGTTGGCTCGCCCGAATGCTCACGGCACTCTCTGCCGAGACAACTCGAAATGGAGTCCGGCTGTCTCCAACGACGACCATCGCAAACGGCGTCAGGCCGCGTTCCGAAGTGACCAGCGCGAGTATCGCGTTGTCCTGATTGATCAAATTACACGCCCGGTCAAAGATGTTGAGTACGCGGGCCGATTTTGTTTGCGTCAGCCAGTCGCGCGCGGCGGGGGTGAGCGAGATGGCGGTGAGATCAATCACCATCGCCTCGTCGCTCGGTCACCGTCCGCTCGACAAACGCCTCGAAGTTCGTCGGCGAACGCCGCAATAGATAACCAAGAATATTGGGATTGCCGCATAGCCCGAATCGCTCGTAGCAGCGGAACATCTTTATCAATGTGTCGATCTGATACTCGCCCATTCCCGCCGCGCGCGCTCGCCGCTCCCACGACTCGACGGGCTGAGCTTCGGCACGCACGGGACGACCGAGTCCTCGACTGAGCGCACCGGCGACCTCTATTTGACCCATCGCCTCCGTGCCGACCAATTCGTACGTCGCGCCGTCGTGTCCCGGCTCGGTCAAGACGATGGCCGCCGCTTCCGCCACATCTTCGAGATCCACCAGACTCAGCCGCGTCTCGACCGGATACGGCGTGGAGTAAACTCCGCGCTCGACGATGGACTCCCATCCGGCAAGAATGTTCTGCATGTATGGCGCGGGCTGAAGGGCCGTGAACGGCAGGCCGGACTCGAACAGCGCCTCTTCGACCCGCAATTTGTTCCAATGGTGCGGCATGGCTTCGGTCTGAGGGTGAAGAACGGAGTGATAGACGAACCTCTCGACTCCCTCAGATCGGGCGGCGGCAATGATTAAATTGCCAATTGCCGTTTCATCGGGACTCACGTTGGGACAAATGTGATAGACCGCCGCGACGCCCTCCATTGAGTTCCGGAGTGCAAGCTCGTCGCGCATATCGCCGACGACGGCCTCACTCGCGCCCGACTGCGTCACCGACAAAACGTGCTCCTCGCGGTGGACGAACGCACGGACAGCCTGCCCTTTCGCCGTCAGCGCGCGGATGACCGCCCGGCCCGTTTTGCCGGCTGCGCCGGTGAGGAGGATCATGCGATTTGTTTGCCCCGCTGCGCCCGGCGATTCATCGCCGGGCTGCGTCAGTCACAAGCCGGGTCAACCCGGCTGTTCTATCGCCAGTTGCCTTCAGCCAACTTCGCATTCTGTAGCCGGGGAATGAATTCTCCGGTGCGCTAATGCCGCAAACTCCAAAACGCCCCCGTCAGCCCCAACTCTGCGAACAACGCTTCAGCCTCGTCCACCGTCTTCCGCCGCCAATTCGGGTCGCGCCGGTCGGGGCCGTACCACGCCTGTGCCAGCCGCCACGCCTGATCCAACGTCAGGATAGCCCCACGCACCATTTTCCACGAGTTGCACCACCGATCCACGTGATCTTCCGACCGGAAGAGAAGCATCGTTTTTCAGTTGAATACGATGTCATCCCACCAATGCAAGGCGGGAATGGCGAAGTGGATCAGCCCGTCGCCCTGCACTGCCCCATTGACGACTCTCACTTCCATCGCCGTGCCGCACTCGCCGCAAGCCGTCTTGATCCGCGCGTCCTTATTCAGCATGGCCGCGATGCCGAGCGAATCCCAGATGCAGTTGCCGAAGCACGAATAGTCGTCGGTCTCGACCACGAACGGCGTCGGCACGGCGGAGAAGGGATTCGCCATCAGAATCTCGTCCGTGTCCCGTTGCACCACAACCACTCTTCCAGTGGCAAGTCGCTGGAAGGCCGCGCGGACTTCCTCGACCGAAACGCGAAGATCTTCCGAGGCCTCGGCAAGAGTCGGAGGGTAGCCGCGACGGAGGGTGATGTAGTAGATGTGGCGGCGGACTCGAAGGTCGAATGTTTCTGAATTCTGCATGGTTAGGCTTGCCCGCCATAGTGCTCCGGTTCGTGTTTCATTACGCACGCCCCTTAGCCACCCGCCGCACAGAGAGACGAACGCCGGGGCTTCGGCGAGCATTCGCAACTGCCTGTGCCCGCACGCGAGACGATGATGTTGGCCGTGAGGATATGTGTGGGCCGCCTTTGCCAATCCGATACGGTTGAAGCAGAACTTCCGCCGGAATGCCCAGCCTGCTGTGCAGGTTCTGGATCATTTTCAGCGAAAGGGGGCGCTTACGATTCAGGATTTCGGAAACACGAGCGCGATTGCCGATAAAAGACTCAAGGTCACGACGGGATAGGCCGCGGCTTTCCATGAAGTAGAGAATCGCTTCGATGGGATCGGGCAGAGGAATGCTATAGTGCAGATCCTCGTAGGCCTCCGCCAGCGTCGTCAACACTTCCAGTCGGTCGCCCTCGGGCGTGTTCGGCTCGGCGTCGAAGAGGCTTTCTATCTCTTTGAGAGCGGCTTGATAGTCGCTCTCGGTTTTGATGGGGCGAATATCCATTGTTAATTGCTCCTTTAAATCGTCGCTGCCTCTATCTTGTCATATTCCTGATGCGTGCCGACAAAGCGGATGTAGACAATACCGTATTTGTATTGAACGGTAACCACCAGCCGGTAACGATTGCCCTTGACGTTAAATACAACGCGGTTGCTGGCCACAAAACTGGCATTGCGATACTGGGTCTTGATATCTGAAGGGCGTTTCCACTGAGCGTGTTTCACATCTGCGTACCATGCCTGTAGCGGCTGTCGAGCGTCCGCGTGCTTTTCCCAGAATTCTCGGAGAGCCCTGCGGGAGATGATACGCATGATCTGATTATACCCTGCTCCCGATTCGGGAGCAAAGGGCAAATCGGAGAGGAAAGTTTGTGGGGAAAATCGGATGAAACTGGAAACCAGTCGCCTTCGCCATCACGGATTGTCGGCTGGGTCAGAGCAACCATGAGCTTACGATATTGGCTTTCGTCTGAATCGGACCTGGTGCCAGTCCCGTCCCCGATCAGGCAACAGTTCCCACCCATCATCGAGAAGCGCCTTGACCAGTGAGTGGTGGGCCTTGCCTGCCTTGTTGGTAGGGTTCGAAAACTGGGGAGACTCGCCTGCGATAAAAGTGCCACGAAGAAAAAAGGCGGACTCAGCCTCCCCGCCGAATCCGCTTATCCGTTCCCTCCTCCGTTGGTCAACTCCCACAACCTCTTCGGACTGAGCGGAATTTCCAGAATTTCGATCCCCGTGTGAGACAGCGCATCCTCCACGGCCTGCGCAAACAGCGCGCCGACCGGGATCGCGCCGGCCTCGCCCGCGCCTTTGATTCCCATCGGATTGAGCGTCGAAGGGGTTTCTTCGTGCCCGACCTCGACGCGCGGAACTTCGAGTGCGGTGGGGATGAGATAATCCATGAACGTGCCGGTGAGTAGTTGGCCGTTCTCGTCGTAGATCAATTGCTCGTAAAACGCATTACCCACGCCCTGAGCGACGCCGCCGTGAATCTGGCCGGCGAGGATCATCGGATTGATCACGCGCCCGCAGTCGTGGACGACGACGTACTTCTTGATCTCAACGTCCATCGTTTCGGGATCGACCTCGACGATGGCCGCGTGGACGCCGCTGGCCGTCGCGCCGCGCGCCGGGCCGAAGTAGTTCGTCGCTTCGAGGCCGGGCACGGTTCCGGGCTTCACCGCGCCGCGCAAAGGGTTCGCCTTCTGCGCCAACTCGCCGAGCGAGATCATTCTCTGTGGCACGCCTTTTACGCGCACCTGACCGTCCACGAGTTCGAGGTCTTCTTCAGCAACTTCGAAATGCTCGGCGGCCAGATTGAGAATCTTCTGGCGCACGTCTTTCGCCGCTTCGTTGAAAGCGTTACCCGCTACCACCGCGCCCCGGCTGGCGAACGTGCCTGCGCCCCAGTAGAACTGATCGGTGTCACCGGTGACGATCTCCACATCGCGCACGTCAACGCCCAACTGCTCGGCGACGATCTGCGCGAAACTGGTGAAATGCCCCTGCCCCTGCGTGCCGACGCCGGTGACGGCGCTGACTTTGCCGCTGGCCTGTACCTTGACTCGCGCGCCTTCGTACGGCCCGATGCCAGTGCCTTCCACATACGCCACGACTCCGATGCCCAGCTGTTTCCCCTCAGCCCGCGCCCGAGGCTGAGTCTCCTTGACGAACTCCTCATAGCCGATCATCTTCAAGGCTTTGTCGAGGACGGGCTGATAATTCCCGCTGTCATACTCCAGCGGCACGAAGTCCTGATAGATTATCTCGTTCTTGTACGGGAACGCATCCGGCGGGATGAAGTTGCGCCGCCGGATCTCGACCCGATCGATTCCCAGTTGCTTCGCCGCGATGTCCAGCAGACGCTCGATCACGAAGACACCGTGCTGCCGCCCCGCGCCGCGAACCGGGGTGACGATGGTCTTGGTGGTGAAAACCGCCGTGAACTCGCTGTAGTAGTTGCGAATGTCATATGGCCCCAGCAACGTACATTGGCTATTGATGGGGCAGGTGAGACCGTACGGATCGTACGCGCCAGTGTCGTGCAGGAACACGTCGCGCACACCAAGAATGCGCCCGTCCTTCGTCAGCGCGATCTCGGCGTCGTGAATCTGGTTTCGCTCGTTCGTGGTGGCGACGAAGTGCTCGGCGCGATCTTCTATCCACTTCACCGGCCGGTTGAGTTGCCTGGCGGCCCACGGGATCATCACCTCTTCGGGATAGAACATCATGATCTTGGGGCCGAAGCCACCGCCGATGAACGGAGCGATCACCCGCACCTGATTCTCAGAGAGATTAAGCATCGCCGCCAGGCCGTTGCGGATGGCGATGGGAGCCTGCGTGGTGTCCCACACAGTGAGTTTGGCCGCGCGCGCGTCCCACTGCGCGACGATGCCCCGATTCTCCATCGGCGCCGACGCGCCGTGGTCGTAGAGGAGGCGCCGCTTGATGATGACGTCGGCCTTGTCCTTCGCCGCCTCGTAGTCGCCTTTGGTCTGGATCGCGTGAGCGGCGACGTTCGAGCCGACATCGTCATGCACCCGTGCCGCGCCGGGAGCCAGCCCCTGCTCAATGCCGACGACGGGCGGCAGCGGCTCGAAATCCACGACGATGTCGGCGAGCGCATCTTCGGCAATGTAACGGCTTTCGGCGATGACGAGCGCGATTGCTTCACCCACGTGCCTGACTTTATCCCTGGCGAGGGGAACTTGCGTGCGCTCGTTGAAGACGATTCCCTTGATGGGCGGTGGCGACACGAGAAGCGGCCCCGGCTTCCAGTAATCGCCCAGGTCGCCGGCCGTGTAAACGGCGACGACGCCCTTGCGCTCTTCCGCCTGGGCAGCGTCTATGCTCTTGATACGCGCGTGCGCGTACGAACTGCGGAGGAAGGCGGCGTGAAGCAGGCCGGGGAGTTCGACGTCGTCTACGAACAGCGCCTGCCCGGTGAGCAGGCGAGGGTCTTCGTTGCGTTTGATGGGTTGGCCGAAAACTCGAGTCGCCATGCGGTTATTCGACGAACGCTGCCGCTCTGCAAAAAGCTGCTTCACCGCCTTTGAACTTCCACGGGAACGCGCCGAGCAGGAGGCGCTTGTTGTGCAGTTCCTTCATAGCGATGTCGCCGCCCAGGTTCTCAACGTGAACGCAGTCGTGTGGGAAGAGGGCGTTGTGGGTGAGTTGATAGGCCGAGTCGGGGAACAGTTCGTCCATCTTGTCTTTGCAGAACTTCTCCTCACATTTCGCCCTTACTTTCTGCCAGTGCTCCAGACCACCCTTGCCGAGAAAGCGGCCAATGGGGAGGTTCATCGGGTGGTCGGTGGAAATCATGTCCACGCCCCACAGGCGAATCTTCTTCTTCAAGAGCCAATCGCAAATGCTGTAATGCGGCCCCGGATGGCGATGGATGTATTTTTCCTCGTCGGCGTCGGGGCTGAGGAATGAATACTTGTGCCAGCCGGTGTGAATGAACAGAATGTCGCCCTCACGGATGTCGGCGCGCTTCTCAAGGTCTTCCGGTGTGAAGAGGGCCAGATCGTCGCAGAGGTCGCTGACGTCCACAATCACGCCGGGGCCGAAAAGCCACTGGAGCGGGAGTTCGTCAATCGTCTTGCCCTTAGTCACAAAGTGGCGCGGCGCGTCGAGGTGCGTGCCCATGTGGTTGGACGTCATGATGTACTGCGCGTTGACGCCGTGCTCGGCTTTGCGTTTGATGTACTTCACTTCGAACGGCGGGTAGAACGGCCAGAAGGAGCAGTCTTGATTGAGGGGTTGGGACAGGTCGTAGATGTTCATGGAGGTCTCCTTGGAGAGATTATCGAATGTGTTGCCACAGGTTTCGAATCAGCAGTCCGCGCACCAATTTGCGGCGATAGGCCGCGGTTGAGCGCACATCGTCTATTGGCGAGCACTCACCACCGGCGACATCGGCGGCCCGCATTAGCGACTCACGATTCAACGTGCCATCCGTTAGCACACGCGCCGTCCGGGGCGCAAACATCACCGTCGGGGCAACGGCCCCCAGCGCGACGCGGACATTGGTCAAACGTCCACTGTCGAGCCAGCCCCGAAACGCCACCGAGGCTTTGGCAATCGTCTGCGCCCGGCGCGGCCCAACCTTTTGAAAGAATGTGATCTCTTCGCCATCGCGCCGCGCTTTGGGGATGACGATTTCGGTCAGCAGTTCATCGGGCGCGATGATGGTGCGGCCCGGGCCGCTGGCAAATTCGCCAACGGCGACAGCGCGTTCGCCGCGGACCGACCGCAGAACGATCCTCGCATCGAGGACAAACAACGGCGGCACGCCGTCGGCGGCCGGTGAGGCATTGACCAGGTTGCCGCCGAGCGTGCCCATATTCTGAATCTGCACGCCGCCCACTTCGCGAGCCGCCGAGACGAGCGCCGGCGCCCACTCCTGCAACGCTCTTGAACCAATGATGTCCGTGTATGAGGCCAATGCGCCGATGTTCACTGAGTCATCATCTTCCCGAATCTCGCGCAATTCAATCAACGCGCCAATGTCGAGCAGATTCAATTCGCTGAGATGATGCTCGTTCTGCGCCAACACATCGGTGCCGCCCGCGAGGATGCGCCATTTGACGCCGCTACCGGCCAGCAGTTGCAGTGCTTCATCTAACGTCGCCGGGCGAGCGAATTGTCCCGTGCCATTCGACTTGATGGGCGGCTTACGATGATTCGCGCCGCTGGCAGTAATCGGTTGACACACGCGAGCGGCCTGGGCCACTGCTTCGATAATTTTGGTGTATCCCGTACACCGGCACAGATTTCCAGACAATCCGCGCTGGATCGTTGTG
>JACQED010000007.1 GCA_016200785.1 Chloroflexota bacterium | reverse complement strand
CTATGACAGACCCTAACTCTCAACTCATGCGCCCGACGAGGCCGGTGGGCATCGTGGGCTACGGCGCTTACGTGCCGCGTTATCGCTTGCCGGCGAGTGAAGTCTCGCGCGTTTGGACGGAGGGCACGGCCGGCCTGCCAATCAAAGAAAAGGCGGTGCCGGGCCTCGACGAAGATGTGGCGACGATGAGCATCGAGGCGGCGCGCAACGCCGTCGCCCGCGCGGGAATCGACCCCAAGAAAATTCGCGCCGTGTGGGTCGGCAGCGAATCGCACCCGTACGCGGTGAAGCCGACCTCGACCATCGTGGCCGAGGCCATCGGCGCGGTGCCGAACACGCAGGCCGCCGATTGGCAGTTCGCCTGCAAGGCCGGCACCGAGGCAGTGCAGGCCGCGATCGGCCTCATCGGTTCGGGCATGGCTGATTATGCGCTGGCGATCGGGATGGACACCGCGCAGGGGCGGCCCGGCGACGCGCTCGAATACACGGCGGGAGCGGGGGGCGCGGCGTATCTCCTGGGCCCGGCCGAGAAGGCGCTGGCGACTCTGGACGGATCGTTTTCGTACGTCACCGACACGCCCGACTTCTGGCGACGCCAGCACGAGAAATATCCCGAGCACGGCCAGCGCTTCACCGGCGAACCGGCGTATTTCAAGCACATCACGGCGGCGGCCTCGCAGTTTATGGAGATGACCGGCACGACGCCCAAGGATTACAAGTACGCGGTCTTTCATCAGCCCAACACCAAGTTCCCTCAGCGCGTAGCGAAGATGCTGGGCTTCACCGACGAGCAGATC
The DNA here is from genome assembly GCA_016200785.1 of Chloroflexota bacterium. Classification (GTDB taxonomy): domain Bacteria; phylum Chloroflexota; class Anaerolineae; order Anaerolineales; family JACQED01; genus JACQED01. The sequence continues at coordinate 2,550 of JACQED010000007.1, read as the reverse complement.
AAGACCGGCCTGCTGGTCACAGTCATCGGCAACACCTACGCCGGCAGTGCGATGATCGGGTTGACCGCGATCTTCGACGAAGCCCAACCCGGCGACCGCATCCTGCTCGTCTCCTTCGGCTCCGGCGCGGGGTCGGATGCTTTCGGTCTCACTGTGACCGATGCCATCGCGGGTCGCCAGGGCAAGGCCCCTCGCACGCAAGACTACATCGCCCGCCGCACGCAGATTGATTACGCGACTTACACGCGGTATCGTGGGAAGTTGATTATGGAGTAGCGGATAGCAGATAGCCGATGGCAAACAGCCATCAGCCATCAGCCATTTGCTGACAGCCATGAGACCCGTCTACATCGCCGGCCTCGGCCAAACCGAAGTCGGCGAACACTGGGAACTGTCACTGCGCGAACTTGCGCTGATGGCCGCCGAAGAAGCGGTTCAGGACGCGGGCGGCGCGCGGCCTGAGGCGCTCTACGTCGGCAACATGCTCGCGGGCGAACTTTCGCATCAAGAGCACCTCGGCGCACTCATCGCCGATTTCTGCGGCTGGCGCGGGATCGAGGCCGCCACGATCGAAGCCGCCGGGGCGTCGGGCGGAGCCGCGCTCAGGCAGGGAGTCATCGCCGTCGCGAGCGGCCTGATCGAGACGGCGTTGGTGCTCGGCGTCGAGAAGATGACCGACAAAGTCGGCGCTGGCGTGAACGCGGCGCTGGCGACTTCCAGCGACAGCGATTACGAAGCCGCGCAAGGCGTGACCCCGGCAGCGCTGGCCGGGCTGTTGATGCGCCGTTACATGCACGAATTCGGCGCTGAACTCAAAGACTTCGCCGGCTTCAGCGTGAACGCGCACGCCAACGCGAAGACGAATCCGAAGGCGATGTATCGCAACACGATCACCGCCGAAGCTTATCTCAAAGCCGGGATGGTCGCCGATCCGGTCAACATGTTCGACACCGCACCCGAAGCCGACGGCGCCGCCGCCGTTTTGCTCGCCGCCGACCCGGCGCGCGCCGCAACTCATCCACCCATTCGCATTGCCGGGAGCGGGATGGCAACCGACTCGTTGGCGGTGCACGATCGCCACGATCCGCTCGCGCTCTACGCCGCCGCGATCTCGGCGCGCAAAGCCTACGAGATGGCCGGCATCAGCCCCGACGCGATCGGCGTGTTTGAACTACACGACGGCTTCACCGTCCTCGCTGCGCTGTCGCTCGAAGCGTGCGGCTTCGCGCCTCGCGGCGCGGGGTGCAAGTTGGCGCAGAGCGGCGACATCGCCCTGACGGGCCGCATCCCGATCTCGACTTTCGGCGGCCTCAAGGCGCGGGGTAACCCCGGCGGCGCGACGGGCCTTTATCAAGCGGTCGAGGTCGCCCTTCAATTGCGCGGCGAGGCTGGCCCCAACCAGATCGGGCGCGATATTCGCTGGGGGATGGCGCAATCGTTGGGCGGAAGCGGGGCCACCGCCGTGACACACATATTGGAGAGAATTACGTAGTATCGCCCCCCTGCAAATTCGGACGAAGCAGCCTGATTCCCGCTTTTTTTTCGCCCATCCGCCTTTCGATAGTTTCTGACAGCCCGGGCGAGGTAAGGTTACACTCGGCGGCTGAAGGAACCGGTTAGTCATATTTTCGTAATCAGGAGTTGTGAAAATGGAAGTCTCGCGCCATTGGCGGCTACGAAAACAGCGATACGCCCTCGTCGGCGAAGTGTGTGAGCACTGCGGCGATAAGATTTTCCCGCCGCGCGACGTGTGCCCGAACTGCGCCGAAGAGGCGAAGACGCTTTACACGTTCTCCGGCAAGGGCGAGGTGTATTCGTACACCACGGTCTACGATGCGCCCGAAGGCTACGAGGGTCAAGCCCCGTACACCGTCGCCATCGTCAAACTCGAAGAAGGCCCGCTGGTCACGGCCCAACTCACCGACGTAGACAACGGCAAAGTCAATATCGGCCAGCCGGTCGAGATGGTCACGCGCAAACTGCGGACGGACGGGGAGAAGGGGATGATCGTCTACGGGTATAAGTTCAGGCCGCACTTGAGCGCTGCTTGAGAAACTCCTTGTCCCCCCGAATTTTCTGTAGAAGCGACCGCGAGGTCGCTTTTGCTTTCGCGGGTAGCATGTCGCGAGGAGAGAGCCGAGGCCTCCCGTCCGATGGACCTCCGTCAACCAGCATCACCTCTCCTCATCCGGGCCACCCCGCCTACGTCACAGAGGCGATGGGCCAGATCGGCGGTGTGGACGTCCTCGCGGCGGTGTTCGCCGAGCGCCTCTTTCGCTACGGGCAGGGAGGCGCGACGACGCTCGGGCTGATGCTCTCGGCCTTCGGCGTCGGCGCGGTGCTGGGGCCGATCGTCGGCAACCTGCGTAATTCGGTCAAGCCGCACAGTGAAAACGGGCCATGCCGCACAGTCAGGGTGAGAAATGCGCTGGCGAGATCATTGTACCTCAAGTGTGCGGCATAGTCCGAATTGCGCGCAGCTTGCGCTGTGACTCACCCTCCAGTTGCAGCCGGTGAGCATTGTGCACGAGACGATCCAGGATGGCATCG
>JACQED010000030.1 GCA_016200785.1 Chloroflexota bacterium | reverse complement strand
TGGGGCATTGCGAGCCGAGTCGCGCGCCCGGCGCTTAAGGTGCGTGAGCGCGACGTTCGTGGCGATGCGATAAATCCACGCCCGGTGATTGGCGCGCGAGTCCAATCGGTCAAAAGCCCGATACGCCCGGAGAAAAGCATCTTGCAGGCAATCCTGCGCGTCGGCCTCGTCGCGCGTCAGCCGCCACAGGTAGCCGAAGATTTCCGCGCTGTGTTTTTCGACGAGGGATTCGAAGTCCATCGGCAGTGTCATCCATTTCTCGTTGCGTGCCTCCGAGAGGTATAACCAGGTTCGGGCGGATTTGTGAAAAGTGATCAGCCGAGAAACTTCTCAACCCTCGCCCCCAGCACCGGGTAGCGGAAATCTTTGCCCTGAAAAACACTGATCGCGGCAATGACACGCGCGACCAACGTGCTGATGACGAGGATCATCATTGGGCACCAAGCGAGGAAGGGAAGGAAGAAGGTCAGGCCGACCAGCAGGCCGAGGATTGACCCGCCAGAATCCTGATTCTGATTGGCCGCGATGAACGTGCCCGTTGTTCCCAACAGCGCAGTGCCAAAAACGAGCGCCACGAAGCAGCCGATTACGACGAAGGCGACGACGACCACGGTCAAGTCGAAGGCGAGGGCCTGCACCGATTGAAAGCGGACGAAGCGCGATTTGTCTTTCTGAGTGGCCCAGACGATCAGCGCGACGATCGGGCCGAAGAAGTGCGCCAGCGCCGCCATGAGACGTTCGTCGGAGGTCGGGGAGGCTTCGGTTGTCATGTGTTCTCATCTATCTCGAACAGGAATCTTTGCCACGAATTGCACGAATTTTACGAAGGAGCCGCCGTTTCGAGTAATTCGTGAAATTCGTGGCCTGTTTTTCTTCTAAGTCCTCAGTCTTCAGTCATCGGTCGTCAGTCCGCAGCCAGCGGCAAGTATACCCCGATGCTATAATTCTCGTTGGCCGTTTGCATACTTGAGTTTGGAGTTTGGCATTTGGAGTTTGAAGTTCATGAAAAAGTCCTTCGACATCGAATCCCTCGTCCGTATTCTCGGCGTTGTCGCCGGCCCCGGCGCTTACGACGTTTCGCCCGACGGCCAACAGGCGGCGGTCGTGTGGGAGAAATCCGGCCACGCCGAAATCTGGCTCGTGTCGATCCAGGGCGATGACGCGCCCCGGCGAATCACCTCCGGGCTGGAGAGCAAGGCCGGACCAAGGTTTTCGCCCGACGGAAAAACGCTGGCCTTCGCGCAGGATTGCGGCGGCGACGAGAATTGCGACGTTTTCCTCTACGACCTCACGACGGGCGCGATACGCAACCTCACGCCCGCCACACCCGACGAAACGATCAACCCCGAAGTCTCGTGGTCGCCCGACGGCCGGCAGATCGCGTTCGTCTCAAATCGCGCCGGACAAATGGCGACTTACATTCTCGACATCGCAACCGGCGCGGCGCGGCGCGTCACCGAGCATTCGTACACCGACTACACCGCCGAGTGGTCGCCGGATGGCCACTGGCTCGCCGTCAACTCGCACACTGTCGGGCAGGACACGGGCGTGTTCATCGTGCCGGTCGGCGGCGGCGAGGTTCGCGCGCTCGGCGACGCGAATGGAATGATTGATGCGTTCATTCCGCGCTGGTCGCCCGACAGCCGCCGGATTCTTTTCGCGTCGAACGCTCACGGCTTTTACGACGTCGGCATCTACGATCTCGAGGGCGGCGCGATCGCATGGGTCGCCGAGAGCGAGTGGGACAAGATGATGACCGACTGGTCGCCCGACGGGCGGCGCATCGTCCATACTCACAACCGGGATGGGAACGTCGCGCTGGTCGTGAAGGATTTGACGACGGGCGCGACCGAGACGCACGAGGTCGAACCAGGCGTTCATCTCCTCCCGCGCTTTTCGCCCGACGGGAAGCATCTTCTCTTTCTCTACGCCGGCGCGCGCCACCCCGAAGACCTGTGGGCGCTCGATCTCGCCACCGGCAAATTTCGCCAACTTACGCAATCTCTCCCACCCGAATTCTCTCCCGATGACTTCACCGCGCCGGAGATGGTCAGCTGGCGGTCGGACGAGTGGACGGTTCACGGCGTCCTCTATCGCCCGGAGCGCGCGGCCACAGCCGGCTTGCCGCCGGGCATCGTGTTCGTTCACGGCGGCCCAACGTGGCAGTGGCACAACGATTGGAGCATCGTCATCCAGCACCTCGTCAGTCACGGCTTCGTCGTGCTGTCGGTCAACTATCGCGGAAGCACCGGCTACGGCAAGGCGTACCAAATTGCGAATCGCTTCGACCTCGGCGGCGGCGACATGCGCGACGTGATCCGGGGGGCGGAGTATTTGGCGCGCGAGGGTATTGCCGATCCGAAGCGCCTCGGCATTACCGGCGCGAGTTACGGCGGCTATCTCACCGTGACGGCACTCACCAAGTATCCGAAGGTCTTCGCCGCCGGTTCCGCCGCCGTGCCGTTTCTCAACTGGTTCACCGAGCACGCCAATGAGCGCGAGGACTTGCAGTACTGGGATATGGAAAACTTCGGCGACCCGGTGAAGGACGCCGACCGTTATCGCGAATATTCGCCGATCTTCTTCATGGATAACGTTATCGCTCCCCTGCAACTACTGGCTGGCGAGAACGATCCGCGCTGCCCGCCCGACGAGGCTCGGCAGGCCGCCGATGCGCTCGCCAAACTTGGCCGCCCGCACGAACTTGTCATCTACCCCGGCGAGGGCCACGGCTTCGCCAAAGTGGAAAATCGGATTGACGCCTATCGGCGGCGAGCGGAGTTTTTCATCGGGCACCTAAAGGATGGGACGCTAATACACGCTGAGGAACGCTGATCTAGAATCCAATCAGCGTCAATCCGCGTTCACACCTGCCCTTGCGGGCGGTGCAAGGGTCAGCGTTCAATCTCCCCTCGACTGCTGGAGGCCGGCTTATGCCACCACTGAGCATCTACCCGTCTTTCCAGGCACTGCACGTCGCCGATGAAGTGTTCCTCGACGTGAGCAATTTCATTGCCGGTTTCCGAGGGCGCATCGGCGTGGCCTGGTATTGGAAAGTGGGCAAGGGCGTGATCGTCGAGTTCCAACTGCGCTACTCGCGCACCGAGGCGCGCTGGGACACCATCGTCGGGCAGGCGACGAGCGCCGCCGCCGGGCCGTTCGCCGACCTTGTCCTCCCGCTGATGGCATATTCAACCGAGGAGACTTCGCACGCCTATATTCACGAAGCCAGCGGCGTGGCGCACTGGGCCAACAAGCGCCTGCTGGTGCGCGAGGCGTTGATCGGGGATATGGTGGAGTGGCTGAGGATGCTGGGAGGCAGAGCGCCGAAGATCAAGGTGCGGAAAACGGCAAGACTAAAGCCAAAAAACTAGGCGGGGATTGGCTCAGGCGCGATGTCGATCCCATCTCGTTGAGCGTTCTGCCAGAAAACAGTTTCTTCTTTCTGCATTTTGTCCCAGCGGGCGCGCGAGTAGATGTGGACATTGAGAATGACGTTGCGGGCTAAAGATACATCCGCGCCGATGTCCCACATATCGCACTTGAAATCGCTGTCCACACCCTCGGCCACGACGAGAATATCAATATCCGAGTCCGGGCCGAAATCGCCTCTGGCTACAGAGCCGATCAGAATCGTTCTCAGAATGCGATCGCCCTTGGCTTCGCGCACCTGTCGCGCAAACTCAAGGGCTGCTTGACGCTGAACCGCAGTTGTTCGCACGTCAAAATAACTTTTCACGTTTGGCTGCTCAACTCTTGCTCGACGCGGGCCACGAATTTCTCGGCCCCTGTCAGTATCTGCTCGGCCAACGCTTTGTCCGGCCATTCTTCCACATCGTAGTCGCTCTCCATTCGCGAGTCAAAGGCCTTTCCGTAAATCTTGCTGAATTCGGTTTCGATCTTCCCGGTCTTCACGAAATGCTCGCGGAATAATGCCAGAACGCCCGAATGTTTACTGCTTTGCAGTTTCTCCGTCTGCAACAGCCCGTTAGCGGCGTAAAAGATGGCATAATAAGAACGGTTGATCACCGTCACGAAATCATCGCCCTCTACGAGCGTCTTTCGGGCCGTGGCCAGCGTCCGTTTCGCCGAAGCCATGTAGCCGCGTAACGTTTGCTCTTCACTCATGCAACAAGTATATGCCGTGAATGGCCGGGTGGCAAGCCTACTACCATAGCCTCTACCCCTCAAAGTCAGCCAGAAAATCTTCCGGTATCTCCATCGGCCTGCCCGTCCTCGTATCCACCCACACCCAGCGCGTCTGCGCGCGGACCATCGTTTCGCTGTCGGATGCTCGGCGCACACGGTGCGCGGCGTAATTTCCTCTCGGCGGCATTATAATTCAACCACCCAAGGAGGAGGTCCCAATGTCATCCAACTACGTGCGTGCCGCATCGCTGGCCGATGTGCAGAAGACGGGCTGTCACGTCGCGCAAGTGGACGGGCGCACACTCGCGCTGTTTCAACATCAGGACCAAGTCTACGCGGTGGACAACCGCTGTCCGCACATGGGCTTCCCGCTCGACCGGGGCACGGTGCGCGACGGCATTCTCGTCTGCCACTGGCATCACGCGCGCTTCGACCTCGCCACTGGCGGGACGTTCGACCTCTTCGCCGACGACGTGCCGGTCTTCCCGACCGAGATGCGCGGCGGCGAAATCTGGGTAGACCTCTCGGCCCGGCGCGACCCGCGCGCGCATCATCTCAAGAAACTGAACGACGGCCTCGAGCAACTCATCCCGCTGGTCATCGCCAAAGCGGTGATTGCGCTGAATGACACTGACGCCAATGGGCGCGACGCCCCGCCGTCGTTCGCCGCCGGCCTCGACTTCGGCGCGCGTTATCGCCGGGCGGGTTGGGGGCAGGGATTGACGATGCTCACCTGCTTCGCTAATCTGTTGCCTCATCTTGACGCCGAAGATCGCCCGCTCGCGTTGTATCACGGCCTCAGCGCAGTCGCGGCGGACACTTTCGACTCGCCCCCGCGCTTTCCGCTCGATCCCTTGCCCGGTTCAGCGCCGGACTTCGCCACGCTCAAGCGTTGGTTCCGCCAATTCGTCGAAGTGCGCGACGGCGAGGGGGCCGAGCGGTGCATCGTCACCGCCGTGCGCGCCGGCGCGGAGGGTCGGCAGATGACCGAGATGCTGTTCGCCGCCGCCACCGATCATCGCTACATCCAAATCGGCCACGTTGCCGACTTCACCAACAAAGCGCTGGAGGCCCTCGACCTCGCCGGCTGGTCGCGCGCCGAGCTCGTTCTCGCAAGCTTGGCGGCAGGATATGTGAATGCTTCGCGCCAGGAAGAGTCGAATGCGTGGCGCAGTCCGATTGATCTCGTCGAATTGCTGGAGGCGGCATTCGAGGCGATGCCCGCTGCGCTGGAGGCCGGGGGAGCGAAGCGGGGCCGATGGGCCGGGCGCGAGGCGTTGACCCCGATTCTGTTTGCCGACGATCCGGGCGTGATTTGCGATACGTTGCTCGACTCGCTGCGCGACGGGGCGACCGAAGAAGAGTTGGCCGGGGCGGTGGCGCACGCCGCCGCACTGCGCATTGCCCGGTTCCACACGTCCAATGAATTTACTGACTGGGATACCGCGCTCCACACATTCACCTTCGCCAACGCCGTGCATCAAGCCGTCCGCCGCGTGAGCGCATCCCCCTCGACCGGGCGTGACGGGCGGGCCGAGCTTTTGCGCGGCGTGTTCGACGCGGCGATGAGTGTGTACCTCGACCGCTTTCTCAATATCCCCGCCGCGCGCCTGCCCGAACCTGATGGAAACGGCGCGGCCCCGGATGCGCTCCTGGCAGGGTTCCCGGCGCTGCTCGACCGGCAGCAAATGGTCAACGAAGCCGCTGCGCTCGTCGCCCGCTGCTTCGGCGCGGGCGGCGATCCTGCGCGCATCCTGGCGATGCTGGGAAAACTCCTCTTGCGAGAAGATCGCGACTTCCACACGATCCAAACCGTCGAAGCCGCGTTTCGGCAGTACGACCTGCTAAAGGGCACGCGCGAAGGAACAAGTGTCCTCATCGCGGCGGCGCGTTACCTCGCGGCGCACTCGCCCACGGTCCGCGCCGAGGGGCAAACTTATCGAATCGCGTGGCGGCTGCACCGAGGCGAAAAGGTGTTTGAGGAATAGCGAGGGAATTTAGCGCAAAGACGCAAAGGAGAAAAAATCTTTCTTGGCGGCTTTGCGTGAGATTCCCACCAAATCTGCTTGAGCCAATTTTTCAAATGAGTGAGAATCGTGGCGGCTCCTCACGCCAATTCTTTCTTAAGAGCCTCGGCCCCGGAACGCGCGGCCTCGGCCTCGGCGCTCCGGCCCTGCTTTTCGTACAACTCCGCCATCGAACTCAACGCGCGCGCGTAGTACGGGCGCATTGCCGTGCGACGATAATAGTCGGCGGCGGAGTTGAGATGAGTCTCCGCACGATCCAACTCGCCCAGCCGGATGTGAATATCGCCGAGCGCCTGCGAGGCTATTGCCGCCCCGAGCAGATTGCCGATGGTCTGAGCGTCGGCGATAACTTTCTCCAAGTCCTCGATCGCGCCAGCACGTCCGGCGTAATACTCTGCAATGGCAAGGCCCGCCGCCCCGAGATTTTCAATTCGCGCCGCTCCCGAATATCTGGAGCGTTTGATCGATTCTTCGAACGCCTTCACGGCCTCCGGCAGTTTCTGCGCCTGCAGATTGCCGAAGCCGAGGCAGGCATAGCCGTAGCAAACGCAATCCATGTTGTCCGACGCAGTGGCTTTATCCACGCCGCTCTGCCCGTATTCCAGCGCCCGCTGAACGTCGCCCATGTCGAGGCACGACCATCCCGCGAACAAGTCCACGTCCGAGGCAGTCAAGGGCGACACCGGGCCTTGAGCCAACTCAAGTGAGCGCCTCATCGCCTCCCGCGCCTGCGCGAATTCGCCCAGCCGGGCGTGAACCATGCCCTTCGTGCTGAGGGCTTCGGCTTCGATGTCGCGGTCGTTGTGCTTGCGCGCCAGTTCAGCCGCGCGATCGAACAGACTAATCGCGCCGCGCGGATCTTCCTCCATCTTGCTGTGACCCATGAAAAAAGTCGGGATGACGGTGAGCCTTTCGTCGCCCAACTCGTCGGCGAGGGCGAAACACTCGGCCAGGATGGGGATAGAACGAGTAGCGTGGCCTCTGGCCATGTGCACCCGGCCCGACCAGTACAGCGCGCGGGCGAGGCGCGGCTTGTCGTTCAGTTCGCGCGCGATCTTTTCGGCGCGGGCCAGCCGTTCCAGTAGTTCGGGGTATGGCCGGAGCCTGAACGACGCCTCGGCCCAGCCGAGGATCGCATCGAAGAGTTCTTTCGGCGGCGAGTCGGGTGATTTGTCCCACGCCTCAATCGCCCGCCCGTAATGCCCCATCGCTTCGCGCAGGGCGTACACTTTCATCGCGCTCGCGCCGGCGCGCATCGAATAATCGGCGGCGCGCGTCGCCTCGTCGGCGATCCAAAAGTGATGCGCCAGCGCCGGCGCGAACTCGTCCAGTCGCTCGGCGTGCAGGTTTTCGAGAACCGCGCCGACGCGGCGATGGAATTCTTTGCGCCGCTTGATGAGCAGTGAGTTGTACGCGGCCTCCTGTGTCAACGCGTGCTTGAAAACGTGCTCGAGTTCCGGCTCGCGCGTCCGTTCGCGCACGATCTCAGCCCGCGCCAGCGTGCTCAATGGCGGATCGAGGGCCTCGATGCGCTCGCCGGCCGGGGCGGTCTCGCAGATGATCTTTAGAACGCGGTAGGCGAAGATTCGACCGATGACCGACGCCATCTGCGCCACGCGCTTGGCCTCGTCGGGCAGGCGGTCAACGCGCGCGCTCAGCACGCCGGCCAACGTGTTCGGGATCGCCACGTTCGCGATCTCGCCGGTCGCGCGCCAATGCGAATTCTGGCGGACGATGTGCCCCGAATCGATCAGCGACCGGATCACCTCCTCGACAAAGAACGGATTGCCCTCCGACTTTTCCAAGATCAGATCGCGCACCCCCTCGGGCAAATCTTCGACGTGCAGCAAGTTCCCCAGCAGTTCGCGCGCTTTGTCCTCCGGCAGCGGCTCAAGCGCGATCTCATTGTAGCGTGCCGCCAACTTGGCCCGGACGCCTTCGACGAACGGCCAACTCGCGGCGTCCTTGTCGGGGCGGAGGAGGCAGACGACGAGCAGAGGGTAGCGCTCGACCACGTCGCAGATGTTCAAGAGCAGATCGAGCGATGCGCTGTCGGCCCAATGAACGTCGTCGAACACGAGAACGGTCGGCGCTTCCTGCGCTATCCCGCAAACATAGCCGCGCGTCGCCTCGGTCATTCTTCGGATCAGCGCGTCGCCTTCGTAACCCCGCACCGTCTTCAGGCTTTCGTCGCTCTCGACCGCGAGCAGCGCTTCGAGAAACGGCCGGTCGCCGCCCGGCAGGGTACAGCACTCGCAGGTGAAATTCAATTTCTCACGCACCGCCGCCGATGTCTCACCCTCGCGCGCGCCGATAGACTGCCGAATGATCTGCCGCCACGGATAGTAACTGACGGATTGCCCGTACGAAACCGAACGGCCCTCGAGCCATTGGACGTTTGCACTTTGAAATTTGGAGTCGGAGAATTTTCGCGCCTCCGCCATCAAGCGCGACTTGCCCAATCCCGCTTCGCCGACGACGGCGACGAACGCACCCTGCCCGGTGCGCAGAGCTTCCATTGTGTCGCGCACTGAGTTGAATTCTGCGTCGCGGCCGACGAGCGGCGAGTCCAATCCCTCCAGCCCGCGCGCTGTCCCCGGCGTCTCCTTCGCCGCGAGGACTTGAAACGCCTCTATCGGCGCGGACTTGCCCTTGACTTCAATTGCGCCGCGCGGGGTGAAGTCGAACACGGCTTTGACCAGCCGGTGTGTGTCGGCGCTGATCAGCACTGTGCCCGGTTCTGCTGCGCTTTGCATTCTGGCGGCGACGTTCGTCGCGTCGCCCATCGCCGTATACTCGGTCTTGATCTGGTCGCCGACGAAGTCGAGCACAGCCAGGCCGGTGTTGATCCCGACGCGGACTTGAAAGTCGAGTCGGTGTTTCTGTCGGATGGCGCGCGCGTATTCTTTGGCCGAGGCCTGCATGTCGAGTCCGGCCCGCACGGCTCGTTCGGCGTCGTCCTCGTGCGCCGCCGGAGCGCCGAAGAAGGCGAGGATCGCGTCGCCCATCAGCCGCGCCACCGTGCCGCCGTATTTCGACACCGCCGCGTTCATAAACGCGAATGCGCCGTTCATGATCTCGGTGACCTCTTCGGGATCGATCTGCTCGGCCATCGCCGTCGAGCCGACGACGTCGGCGAACAGCACAGTAACGAGTTTGCGCTCGCCGGCCCTTCCCCCTCTCCCCGCTCCCCCAGGGAGAGGGGTTGGGGTTGAGGGCAGCGGCTTGCCGCAGTTGCCGCAGAATTTTTGGTTGATTGGGTTGTCGTGTCCGCAGTGTGGGCAGTTCATGGCGAAGTCCTTTGGCAGCGCTATTCTACCGTGATTGACCATTTCGCGCCGCATGAGTAAACTTGTGTCCATGCAACGCGACCCTGAAGGAATCGAGACAGCCTATCTTCACGAGTTCGGCGCGCTGGCCGGCGCGCGGGTGCTGGAGATCGGGTGCGGCGCAGGCCGGCTGACATGGCGCTATGCCGCCGCCGCCCGGCGCGTCACGGGCATCGAGCCTGACATTGAACGAGTGCGGCTCGCCTCGCGTGAATGCCCGGCGGGCCTGCGCCCGATCGTGACCTTCGCGCTTGCCAGGTCAGAAGCCCTCCCTTTTCCACGCGGGACTTTCGACCGCGCGATTTTTGCCTGGTCGCTTTGATGAATCCAGCACGAGGGCATGGTGCATGCCCTGAAGGAAATTCGGCGTGCGCTGATTCCCGGCGGCCTCTTGATCGACCTGCGCCCGGTCGCCAGCCACTGGCCGGTAGAAGTGATGGCTGGGGCTGAGACGTTCGCCGCCGGCCAGGTGCAGGATTTGCCGGCGCAGATTGCCGACGACGCGGCCTCCGAAGCCGCCCTGGCTCAGGCCGAGAGCGCGGGATGGTTCATCCGCGAAAGCGCCGGCGCATTCGACTTGGCGTACTACTGGGACACACCCGACGAAATGAAGACCTACGTTGACGAGGATTGGAGAGACTACATTGGCCTGCCTGACGACGTATTGGCGCAAGCCCGGCGGATGATGGCGGCGCACGGCGCGGCCGCCCGAGCTCGCGTCCGTCTGCGCATGTTCGTCTCGCGTTGGCGAAGAGGAACCTGATTTGATAGCGGATGCCGTTGGCCGATACCTGCGAGAGCAATCCAGGCTCTTCCTGATTACATCAGGACTCCTCTTGACGATCGCGATCGGCGTTCTCGACCACCTGATCGGCCAGAGCGTATCGCTGCGTCTGTTCTATTTGATCCCGATTTTTGTCGTCGCCCTGTTTGCGGGTTCGCGGCCCGGCGTCCTGATCGCCGTCGCCAGCGCTGGCGTGATCTATGCGATTGATTTCGCGCAACTTGGCTACCGCTACTTTTTCGGGGCGGACTTGTGGAATGAGGCCGCAACACTGGTCATCTTTCTGTTGGCCGGCCGAATCGGGTCGTCCCTCAAGACGGCGCTCGAGCGCGAACAAGCGCTGGCCCGGACAGACTATTTGACCGGCGCGGCGAACCGCAGAGCGTTTGTCGAGACAACGGGCAATGAGATCAGCCGTGCGCGCCGCTTTGGGCGGCCCTTCACGGTGGGCTATATTGACCTCGACAACTTCAAAACGGTGAACGATCGCTTCGGGCACAGCACCGGCGACCGGCTGCTGCGCCTGGTGGCAGAAGTGACACGGCGAAACATTCGCGCCGTGGACATGATCGCCCGGCTGGGCGGCGACGAATTTGCCATCCTGCTTACGGAGACTGAGGATGACGCGGCGCGGGTTGTGACGGATCGGATTCAGAGCCAACTGCTTGAGGCCATGCGGCAGTACAGCTGGCCGGTGACGTTCAGTATTGGCGTCGCGTCGTATGTGAGTCCTCCCAAATCGGTTGACGAGGTGCTCAACAAAGCGGACGAGCTCATGTATTCGGTCAAGCGCGACGGCAAGAACAGGGCTGCGTACCTCGCATTCGGCGAGGGGACACATGAGTGACATCAGTAACGCGCCAGCGCCGGCCGTCAACTTGCCCGGCTACTGGGAGGAGATCTATCAGCGCGGCGATGCCGGATGGGACCTCGGCCGACCGACGCCCGCTTTTCGCCGATTGCTCGATCACGGCCAGTTCGCGCCCGGCCGGATGATCGTCCTCGGCGCGGGGCGCGGGCACGACGCGCGCGAGTTCGCCCGGCGCGGCTTCGCCGTCACCGCCGTTGATTTCGCCGCCGACGCCGTGCGCGACATGCGCGCCCTCGCCGATCCGCATGAGCCCGTCGAAATTCTGCAAAGCGACATCTTTGATTTGCCGAAAGAACTGGACGGCGCGTTCGACTACGTTCTTGAATACACCTGCTATTGCGCGATCCATCCGCTGCGCCGCGCCGAATATGCCGACGTCGTCGCGCGCCTGCTGCGAAGTCCTGAGCCTGCCGAAGGAAAGCCGGGTGGCACTTACATCGCCCTCGCCTTTCCGCTCGACGATCGCGAGAGCGGGCCGCCCTTCCCGGTCTCGCTGAAAGAAATCCTGTCTTTGTTTGGTGAAAAGGGGTTTGACTTGTTGTCGCGCGAGACGCCGTCCGACTCTGCCCCGCAACGACGAGGGCGCGAAGAGTTGTTGATCTTTCAGTTCTCGCGGCGAGCGAATCCGTCTACGCTGCGTCCGGCGACGGGTTGATCGGAAGCAAAAGGAAGAACGTGCTGCCCGGCATGCGGGCCTCGTCGTGCCCCTCACTCTCCACCCAAAGTTTCCCGCCGTGAGATTCGGCGACCCCGCGCGCGATAGCCAGACCCATCCCTTGCCCGCCGGCCTTGAAAGATGCCTTGCCCGACGAATGCAGAGACGAAGGCCCGACTTGATAAAACTTTTCAAAAACGAGTTCTTGCTCTGCCTTGTCAAGCCCGATGCCCGAATCGCGAATGCTGACCTCGACGCCCGGCTGGTCGTCTTCGAGCGCCGCCGGCCGCGTGCGGATGTGAATCCGCCCTCCGTCCGGTGTGTATTTGATCGCGTTGAGGATCAGATGTTGCAGGGCTTTTTCGATCAGCGGGGGATCGCCGTTGACGATCGGAGTGTCCGGGTCGTGCTCTTGAGTCACCTCCAGCTGCCGGGCCGCGATGTCGGGCTTGAGCTGTGAGATCAGGTTGCCGATGGCGCTTTTCAACAGCACGGGGGCCGGCGAGAGGCGCAGCTTGCCGGTCGAGATGCGGGTGACGTCGAGCATCGTGTTGACGACGTGCAGGAGACGTTCGGCGCCTTTGAGGATGCCGGCGGCCACGTCCTTCAACATCGGATCGGACTGAGTCGCGGGGTCAATCTCCAGCACGCCCGCGTAGCCCATCAACACGGTCAGCGGCGTGCGTAGTTCGTGCGCCGCGACCTCGATGAACTCGATCTTGTTGCGATCCAGCCGCTTGAGCGTGGCGTTGATCCGGCGCAGTTCCTGAATGATGAGTTGATCGTTGGAGCGCAGGCGGTCGAGCGTGCTGCGAATGAGGCTGATCGCCATATGCGGGCTGGCGCTGAGCACGGCGCCGAAATCGGCCTTCTGCATTTCGAGGACGGCGGCTTCGCTGATGGTCACCACGTTCGCGGCGCGGGGAGAATTCTGGATCAGCCCCATTTCGCCGAAGAATTCGCCGGGGCCGATGACGCGCAGGACGCGCTCGTCGTCTCCGTCGCCCGTCTTCATGGTGATCTTCGCCCGGCCCCGGGCCAGGATGTAGAACACGTCGCCGAATTCACCCTCGCGGCACAGGTAGGTTCCGGCGGGATAAGCGCGGACGAAAAGGTGCTCCGCGAGATTACGCACTTCATCATCCGCCAGTTCGCTGAAGGTCTGGTTGATGAGAGCGATTTTGTCCACGCCCCATGTCTCGTCGCCTGCGTTCATCTCTAGTCGCTATTCCGTTTCAGTATACTCGTCTCTGCGCTCGCCGCAATAGAGCGCCGGCGTGGTGATTACCCACATCCGGCAATGAAGATATAATCAGCCTGCCGGCGTTGCCATCTTCCGGCTCCGTGGAGGAAACATGATTCAAATCCGTGACGTTTTTCAAGTCAAGTTCGGCAAAATCGATCAGGCCGTCACTCTGTTCGCGCGACTGTCGAAAATGTCGCCGGCTTACACGACGGCCGATACTCACTATCACGTGCTCACCGACATCTCCGGGCCGATGTACTCACTCGTCACCGAACTGATGCTGCCGAGTCTGGGCGAGTGGGAGGCGGGGCGGGACAAGTTGTTCAGCCAAACCGAGTTCGCCGACTGGTTCCGCGAATTCCAGTTGCTGATCGAGGCCGGGCGGCGCGAGTATTACACGATCGAGGGGCACTGCGATGAATGGTCGCGGCCCGGCGTCATCGTCGTGCGCCAGGTCTTCCGCGCGCTCAAATGGCAGATCCGCCCGACGGTGAGTCTGCTTCAACGCTACGGCGCGATGCTGGCCGACAGCGGCGTAGGCCGCCGGCCGCGCATCCTGACCGACGCTTCCGGCCCGATGTTCCAGGCGGTGATCGAGATCGAGGTCGACGGCCTGTCGGAGTGGGAAAGCCAGCGTCGCGGCCTGTTCAAACAGCCGGAGTTCCAAGTGTGGTTTCTCCAACTGTGCAGCCAGGTGGAGGCCGGATCGCACGAGTTTCTCAGAGTCGAGGTGGCTGTCTCGTCCTGAATAGAAACCCTTCTTTCGAGAACAGGCCCTCGACCACAAAGACGCCAAGTCACTAAGTTCACCAAGTTTTCTTTGTGGTCTTCGCGCCTTCGTGCCTTCGTGGTGATCTTTTGGGATAGACTCTTACACGCTCAGGCACTCTCGCAATTGCTCCGGTGAGATATTGCCTCCGCTGAGAATCAACGCGACCGTCTTGCCGCGTACCCGCTCGCGGATTTTCAGCGCGGCGGCCAGTGGCGCCGCCCCGGCGAGTTCGGCCAGCGTCTTCGCCTTTTCGAGATACACCACCACCCCGCGCTTCAATTCGTCGTCGTCCACCAGAATGAAATCGTCGAGATGCTCCCACATGATGCGCTGGGGCATCATAAAGGGCGCGCGGGTCGCCAGCCCATCCGCCACAGTCTGCATCTTGTTCTCGGTGGCCGTGTGCGACTTCCACGTCAAATACGCCGCCGGGGCCGCGCTCGACTGCACGCCGATCACCTGAATGGCGGGATTGAGCGCTTTGGCCGCGAGGCACGCGCCGGCCGCGCCGCTCCCGCCGCCCACCGGCACGATCACCATTTCCACTTCCGGCCGTTCCTCGATGATCTCGAGGGTGTGCGTGCCGACGCCCGCGATCAACAACGGCTCGTCGCCCGATGAAATGTAGCGCAGGCCGCGCTCGCGCGACAACGCCTCGCAGTGCGCTTTCGCGTCGTCGAAATCGCGCCCGTGAAAGACGAGTTCCGCGCCGTGACTGCGCATCGCTTCCACTTTGACCGGGTTGGCCTTTTCGGGGACGACGATGACGGCGCTCACCCCGAACAATTTCGCCGCATAGGCGATCGATTGGCCGTGGTTGCCGGTCGAAGCCGTCACCACGCCGCGCTCTCGCTCTTCGGGCGTCAACTGTGAGACGAGGTTGATGCCGCCGCGAATCTTGAACGCGCCAATGAGATGATAATTCTCGTGCTTCACGTAAACGCGCGCATCGAGCAGGCGGTCGAGCGCCGGATAGTTGTGCAGGGGAGTGCGCGGCAGGTGCTCGTTGATGACTCGGCGGGCACGCAGGAGATCGACGAAGGTGGGCGGGTTCATGTCCTTTGGCCTTTCTGAATGGGGTGTTTGCCGGGCATTCTATCACAGACCCTCTCCATTTTGGCTCGCAGTGTGATAAACTTGTGCGAGTCACTCCGACGGGTTACCACAAAGACCCAAAGACACGAAGAGCACAAAGCGGTTTCGTGAACTTCGTGCCGTGGTGTCTGCGTGGTTCAACGCCCGTTGAAAAAATCGGGCCTTGATGAACATCCGCACCATCACCTATTTCGCCAATCCCTCCTTCCCCGTCTCAGTCGAACGCTTGGCCGCGGCCGGCCGAGCGACGAGCGAAGTCAAATGGGCGCTTGAAGACAACGGCTACACCGTCCAGACAGTGCGGCTGGCCGGCCCGCCGTTCGCCGCACTCCTTGAGGGCGAGGCGGGCAAACTCGTTCAATACGCGCTGGACATCGAGGCCGCGTGCTTCGTCAACAAAATTGACACGGCGACTCTCGGCCCCGCGCGGCCGGCGGACGCCCCGGCGTTCTTCAACGCCATCCCCGACGCGATCGGCGCGACCGAGCACGTATTCGCTTCCGCGATTATCGCCGACCCGGTGACGGGCTTGAGCCTGCCGGCTGCGCGCCTCGCGGCCGAAGTCATCCGGCGCTGTGCGACCTCCGTGCCGAACGGCTTCGGCAATTTGCGTTTTGCCGCGCTGGCCAACGTTGCCCCCGGCGCGCCGTTTTTGCCGGCGGCCTATCACGATGGCGGCTCGCCCATGTTTTCGATCGGCGTCGAGGGCGCGGAGATCGCAGTGAGCGCGCTGGCCGAGGCCGCCTCGCTCGACGAGGCGCGCGCGCGCCTCATCCGGGCGGTTGAAGATAACGCGCAGAAGATTTCCAAGACCGCCAAGAAGATCAGCGGTCAGCGCGGCCTGCGCTTCGCCGGAATCGATTTCTCCCTCGCGCCCTATCCTGAGACGGCGCGTTCGCTGGGCACGGCGCTGGAAAGATTGAGCGGCGCGAAAGCCGGCGAGCACGGCACGCTCGCGGCGGCGGCCTTCCTGGCCGATGCGCTCGACCGCGCCGAATTCAAGCGCGTCGGCTTCACCGGCCTTCTGCTGTCCGTCTTCGAAGACGCCGTGTTAGCGGCGCGCGCCGTTGAGGGTTCACTTACTTTGAGCGACCTGTTGCTCTATTCCAGCGTGTGTGGCGCAGGGCTGGACACGGTGCCCTTGCCCGGCGACGTCACCGCCGAAGCCCTGACCGCGATTCTGGTTGACGTGGCCGCGCTGGCCCTGCGATTGAACAAACCGCTCACCGCGCGCCTGATGCCGATCCCGGGCAAGCGCGTCGGCGACGAAGTGAATTTTGATTTTCCATATTTTGCCCCGTGCCGCATTCTCGATCCTCGTTCGACTGGCCTGGGCGGCCTGTTCGCCGGGGCAACCGCCTTCGACCTCGCGCCACGTTCGAGGTGACGTGTGACGGGAGTTGCGCCCAACGTCACCCGTCACCCGTCACTCGTCGCATTTCGCGTCTCACGCTTCACGGAGCCCCATGCCCACTGCGGTGGTCGGATGGATCTTCAACAACGAGGAAGGGGGATACAGGAAAAAGTAGATGTCAGAACGCGCTCGCCGTATCGCCGGCGGATTATACGGACTCCTGCTGGCGTTGGTGTATTCGCTGACGGCCAGCACGATTGACTGGTTTCTTCTGCGCGATGTGCCTCTGCGGTTGGACTGGCCGAGGGTCTTGTCCTCTATGTTGGTGACGAGCCTCGCCGGTCTGGGCATCGGCGCGCTCACCGCGTGGCCGGCCTCATTTGTCAAAGGCGTGATCTACGGCGCGCTCGGCGTTGCCGGCTGGGGCGCTGTGAGGGCGCTTGTCACGTCCGGCGGCTCCTTCCAGTTGTCCGTCGCGTTGTTAGTCACGTTCCTGCCTGCGGCGGTGTTCAGCGCGCCGATCAGTTTCACGCTTCGCAGTATGATCCACTGGCACGAGGAGGGCGTCACGCTCGGCCCCACCGAAGTTCTGCCGCGCTATTGGATTCCCGTCGGCGCGATCGCGGTCGGCCTCGCCTTCGGCTCGGTCTCGCAAATGCCGCCCGAGGCCAAAGCTGCCGTCCGGCAGACCGACGTCATCGTGAAGAACGCGCTCAAAGCAAAGACGCCTACCGACATGCCGTCGGCCCTCGGCCGCATCCGGAACTTTCACGCGAAGGCCAGCGCCTCGTACAGACTCGACGAGCGTCCCGCGCCCTTCTCGGCCCAACGCCTCATCGAAGTCCGCGCCATCTTCGACAATG
>JACQED010000540.1 GCA_016200785.1 Chloroflexota bacterium | reverse complement strand
TGGAAAACGGGGAACGGCTCGACGGGCGTGTAGTAGCCGGTGTGATCGCCGAACGGCCCCTCCGGGCGACGATCGTTGGGATCGACGTACCCCTCGATCACGATCTCCGCGTTGGCCGGAACGGTGAGCGGCTGGCTGACGCACTCGACGAACTCGACCGGCTTGCCCCGCAGCCAACCGGCGAGAAGATATTCGTCAATGTTCGGCGGAAGCGGCGCGGAAGAGCACCACATCGAGGCCGGGTCGCCGCCGAGGACAACCGCGGCGGGGAATGTGGGGGCGGGGGCAAGTCCGGCCCCGACACGTTCGCGCGCCAATCGTTCGTGCTCGGCCCCGCCTTTGTGCCTCTGCCAGTGCATCAACAACGTGCGGTCGTCCATCACTTGCAGGCGATACATGCCGACGTTGCGCGCGTTCGTCGCCGGGTCGCGGGTGATCACTTGCGGCAGTGTGATAAACCGCCCACCGTCTTTCGGCCAGCATTGGAGAACGGGGATCGTCGCCAGCGAGGGATTGTCTTTTTCGACGACCTCCTGACACGGCGCGGATCGCACGAGCGCCGGGCCGAGGCCGATCGAGCGCAGAACGCCGAGCATGTCGCCCGCGCGATCGAGCATCGGGCCAAGTCCCTGAGGCAGGCGCGGGTCAACCACTTTGGCGAGGCGTTGATTGAGTTCGTCAAGATCACCCACGCCCAACGCCAGCGCCATCCGCCGCGCCGAGCCGAAGGTGTTGATGAGCAGGGGAACGTCAAAGCCGCGCACATTTTCAAAGAGCAGGGCCTTGTTTTTCTCGTCCGGGCCTTTGGAGATGCGGTCGGTGATCTCGGTGATTTCGAGGTCGCGGGACACGGGGGCTTTGACGCGAATCAGTTCGCCCTCCTTCTCAAGAAGGGCGACGAATTCGCGCAAATCTTTGAAAGCCATTCCCGCCTCCGGCATTGTTCAGAATTTCACGTATTATACTCCGATTTCGACTGTTCGACCAATAGGGCTACCGACCCTCCCACCCCGGCATCGGATAGATCAACTCCCTCACCGCCGCCTCGGACGGGGCAACTGCGAATATCTCGCCGTTTTGAATCTGGATCGTGCCCATCGGCTTGCCGACGTTCTTGCCCGTCTCGTCGAACTTGATCGGGCCATAGAACGTCATGATGTCCAACGTGCGAAGCGCCTGTCGCACGTCGTCCATCTTCAGCGAACCGGCCTGCTCGATCGCCTCCACCAGCGCCTGCGCGGCGGCGGTGGACTGCGCGGCCTGATAAGTCGGCGGCTCCTTCCACTTTTCGTTGTATTGCGTTGCGTAGTCTTTCGCAGAGCGGAACCACTGATCCTGCCACGACATCGTCGGCTCCCACTGCGACGGCCCGAGGAGGTACTCCGCGTCCGCGCCGAGTTCGTTGGCGAAGTCGGGGTTGCTCGGGCCGACGGTGATGACCATCGCCTTCGGCGCGAAGTCCAACGCTTTGGCCGACTTCACGAAGAGCAGAGCATCGTTGAAGTGACCGCCGCCCACGAACACGTCCGGTTTGAGGTCGCGGAACCTGGCCATGATTGGCGACAGATCCGTCGCGCCCTCGGGATAAGTCTCCACGGCCAGCACTGGCATGCCATATTCCAGTGCCCATCGTTGCGCGCCGTCGGCGACGGATTTCGGAAAGGCGGTGTCCTCGTAGGCGATGACGACTGTCATCGCGCCCTTGTCGGCCAGCGCCTTGAGCGCCGACTGAGTGTAGTTGCCGGCGGGCGTGAGAACGGCGAAGAGATTCTGGTAGCCGTTGGCAAAGAGACTCTCAGAGGCCCCGTTCCCTTCCACCATGATCATCCCATGTTGCTCGGCGACGGCGCTGGCTGTCGCGGTGATCTCGCTGGAATACGGGCCGAGCAGGAAGTCTACTTTGTCCTCGGTGATCAGTTTCTCGATCAGATCGGTGGCGTTAGCGGGCTTGCTCTCGTCGTCGTAGTAAACCATCTCGACCTTGTATCGCTTGTCGCCCACTCGGACCCCGCCGCGCTTGTCGTTCACCCAGTCTACGCAGAAGTCATAACCCTGCCTGACATCTTTCCCCTCGCGAACGTACTTTCCGGTTGCGCTCAACGCCGCGCCGATGCGGATGACGCCGTCGAAATGCGGTTCGGGCGTCACGGTGGAAGTGGGGCGCTCGGTCGGGGCGACTGGTAGTGGTTGCGTTGGTTCCAACTGCAAACTGCTGGCTGAGCAAGCGCCGACGGTCAGCGCTACTGCAACTATGAAGCCGAAAAGGCGCGCATGTTGACGGGACATGTGAGTTGTCTCCTTCTGTGAGAATGAATATGGCAAATTATAACATTCCCCTGCGGTATAATCGTCGCCATGTCCTCTCGTCCCTCTCGCCGTCGCCAACTCGGCTTCGCGATTCTTGGCAGTGGCGCGGCCATCTCGCTTTTCGCCGTCGGCTTTATCCTGATTGCCGTTCCTTCGATCTACGACGCCTTGAGGTGGAAGATTGAAGAGACCGACGCGGCTTTGCGCGACATCCTGCACCCGCACGCCGACACGCTTCCCACGCCGATCGCCGACGCCGGCAGTGCGACTGCGCAAGCGCCCACCGGAGCAGTGATTTCAACCTACGAAGAATCGGCAGCCACGCCGACCCCGGCGTCTGCGGCGACTTCTCTCCCCACTGCTATCGTTCCGTCTTTCCAGTTCGTCGAACCGCCGCCCAGAGCATTGCTCGCCGGCGAGAAGTTCGCTTACCAAACGGCGAATAATTGCGGCCCGGCGACACTGGCGATGTTGATGACTTTCTATGGATGGAAGGGAACGCAAGCCGACGTCGCCGCATTCCTCAAGCCCAACGATAAAGACAAGAACGTGCGCTGGGATGAACTCGTCTATTACGTGAAGACCGAGGCCGGCTGGCTGGATGCGACCTTTCGCGTCGGCGGGACGGTGGACATCGTCAAACGGTTCATCGCCAACGGCTATCCCGTGATCGCCGAGAAAGGCCTGATCGTGAAGAGCGGCTGGGTGGGGCACTATGTTCTGATCACCGGCTACGACGACCAGACGCAGACGTGGCTTGTGCAAGACGTGACGCGCGGGCCGGATCAATATATCCCATACACTGCGCTCGACAAGGACTGGCAGCAATTCAATCGGCTGTTCATTCTCGTCTATCCGGCAGGAGATAAAGCCAAGATCATGGCACTGCTCGGCCCCGACGCCGACGAGGGGCAGAATCGCCAGCGCGCATTCGAAATCGCCCAGGCCGAGACGAAGTCCGATCCGAATAATGCCTTTGCCTGGTTCAACCTCGGCTCGAACCTGAATTACTTCGAACGCTACACCGAAGCCGCCGCCGCGTTCGACAAGGCGCGCACCCTCGGCCTGCCCTGGCGGATGCTCTTCTATCAATTCGGCCCGTATCGCGCGTACTTCAACATCGGACGCTTTCAAGATGTTGTCGATCTCGCCGACGCCGCTCTCGGCGCGCGGCCCGAACTCGAAGAGTCTTTCTTCTGGCGTGGCTGGGCGAAGTATTCGCTCGGAGATTACACGGGAGCGGTGGAGGATTTCCGCGCGGCGCTCCAAGTCAACCCGAACTTCGGCGACGCGAAGACGGCGCTGGCGACGATTGGCTCTTCGCCATAAGACGAAACGTGCCGGGCATCGGGCAGATGTCCGGCACAACATCGTTTGGGGTGCAGGGAATTAGACTGCCAACGGCACCAATACCTCAGGTCTCGACTGGGCAAAGTCAATCTGCCCGCCTCGACGCATTCGCACAATGACGACCGGCTTGTTCTGATCGCCTTGCTTGGTGAGCAGATCGAGATTGTACCAGCAGAGTTGCGGGTCGTCTTCGGGCAGGATCACCAGCCGGAATCTATCCGGCAGACGATCCAGCACATCGGGATTGGCGAAGATGTAATTATTGAACGCAGTCTGCAGTTCCAGATTGCGGTTGACTACTGCGACTTCATCTAACTCTATCTTGATCTCAACCATCTTTCGTACCTTTCTCGGTAAGTCAGCCAGTTCGCCCGAACGTCATTTTGCGCAAAAGTGAACGCTTCGTTGTAATCCGAGATGCCGAGATCTTCCTTCGTCGTTTCGCCGTCTGGATGCAGAATATCTCGGTGGGCGAAGTCGTGGGCCGTGTCGTAACGAATCACCGGATGCCATTCGTCGTCAAACTGACATTCCAATTGGACGACAAAACTGAGAACTCGCCCTGCGTCCTTGCCGAACCGAACACGAGTGGCACTGCCGGCTCCAAGGTTGTGCTCGTACTCAATGGTTCGCACATTGTCCCCCGCTCAGTCTGCCATTATAGCCCATGCCCGACAGCGGTCAACACGCAGTACCGTGCGACTGCGTTATAATCCTCCACGATGTCGTCCGTTAAGCACTTCTCCCCTCGCCCCAATCGCCCTCGCCAGCCGCGCTGGATATGGGCCATCTTCGTGGCGCTATTGATCTCTTCTTGTGCCTTCGGCGCGGGCTTTCTCTACAACTACCCCCCGATCAATTGGCGCATCACCGTGTTGACTGCGCGGATGCGCGATATTCTTAACCCGCCGCCGAAGACTATCCCCACACCCTCCGGCCCGGTCCGAACTCAGGCGACGTTCGTCATTGATCCCTCAACTCCGACTCCTGCTCCGACCCTGCCGCCTCAAGTAACGGCGACGAAGGGCGCGCCAACGGAAACGGCGGCGCCGACCCTGCCCCCCTCGCCGACGATTTCCGCGCTCACGCCGTCCGGTTTCCTCCCCACTGCGCCGCCGCTCGTGACCGGCGAACTGCCGCGTATCGTCAAACTCAAAGGCGCGCGGCAGGAGTATCAACTTTTCAACAATTGCGGCCCGGCAACGCTCACCGCCGATCTGACGTACTGGGGCTGGAAAGGGACGGAGCCGGACGTTCCCGGTAAAGATGTCAGATGGCAAAAGGAAATCGCCGGCGTGCTCAAGCCCGTCCAGCGAGATTACAACGTCATGGCCTACGAACTGGCGTCGTATGCCACCGATTACGCCGGGTTGAACGCCGCCATTCGCTACGGCGGCGACGTGGACACGATTCGATTGTTTGTCGCCAACGGAATCCCGGTCATCATCGAGCGCGGCTTCCGTGAGGCGGAACACCAACAACCGGGGCAGGGTTGGGAGGGTCACTACTCGGTCGTGACGGGCTACGACGACGACTCGCGCGCGTTTCTCACCCAGGACTCTTTCTAGGGGCCGAACTACTGGCGAAGTTACAACGATATCACCTTCGACTGGCAAGCGTTCAACTATCTGTACATGATCGTTTATCCGAACGAACGCGCGGCGGACGTGGTGAACCTGCTTGGCCCGAATGCGGACGCGAACGCCAACTACATGAACGCATTGGCGAAAGCGCAGGCCGAGACGCAGTCTATGCCGACCAATGAACAAAAAGCCTTTGCCTGGTTCAACGTCGGCACGTCGCTCAACTCGCTTGGGCGATATGAAGATGCCGCGAAGGCTTACGATCAGGCGCGCGCGTTCAACGAACTCCCCTGGCGCATGTTGTGGTATCAGACCGGCCCGTACCGCGCGTATTATCAAGCCAAGCGATACGACGATGTGATCTCTCTGTCCTCAAGTGTTCTCAACCTGGTCGAAATCGAAGAGAGTTACTACTGGCGCGGCTGGGCGTTCTATTCGCAGGGCTACGTCGAAGCGGCGGCGAACGACTTCCGCGCCGCGCTGAAGGCGCACCCGAATTGGGGCCCGGCGCTGGATGCGCTGAATACGCTGGGGGCGACTCCTTGATTCGTGGAGCGTGAAGCGTGGCCCGTCGCTCCACCCTCCACTCTCCACCCTCCACAATGAATCCGCGCCATCTCCTCCGCTCCACCCTCCTCGTCGCCTTCTTTTTCGGACTCGACAAAGTTATCGCGCTCGGCAGACAGGTGATCGTCGGCAGAGTCTACGGCGTCGGGCCGGCGCTGGATGCTTACAACGCGGCGAACAATCTTCCCGATCTCCTCGTCGCCGTGATCTCCGGCGGTGCGCTGGCGATTGCGTTCATTCCAGTTCTCAGCGAGTATCTCGACCGCGAGGGGCGCGAGGAGGCGTGGCTGTTGTTCAGCCAGGTGGCGAACGCGGCGTTTCTTGTTACAGCCGTCCTCGCCGTGCTGATCGCCATCTTCGCGGCGCCGATTGTCAGCACCCAAATCGTCCCGAAGTTCCCGGCGGATCGACAGGCCCTCGTCGTTAGTCTGATGAGAGTGAATCTGATCGCGACACTGATCTTTTCCCTGAGCGGCCTCGTCATCGGCGCACTGCAAGCCAACCAGCATTTCTGGCTCCCGGCGCTCGCGCCGATCCTGTACAACGTAGGGCAGATCATTGGAGTTCTGTTCCTCGCGCCTCGTTTCGGAATCTATGGCCTGGCCTACGGCGTGATTCTCGGCGCGGTTTTGCACCTGGCGGTTCAAGTGCCCGGACTCATCCGCTACGGCTTTCGCTATTCGCCGCGCCTCGATTGGAGGCACCCCGGCCTGCGGCGCGTCGCGCTTCTTATGGGGCCGCGCGTTCTCACGCTCGCCGCCCTGCAATACATCTTCGTCAGCACCGACCGCCTCGCTTCGGGCCTGCCCGAGGGCGCGATCACCGCGCTGGCTTACGGCTGGCTGATTATGCAAGTGCCGGAGACGATCGTCGGGACTGCCGTCGGCACCGCGCTCCTGCCCACGCTTTCGGAACTCGTCGCGCGGAAAGACGATGCCGGTCTGCGCGGCGCGCTCAGCGGCGCGATCCGCGCCCTTCTCGCCTTCACCCTCCCGGCGGCGATCGCACTCATTGTTTTGATCCGCCCGCTGGTGCAGGCCGTCTTCGAGGGGCGGGCTTTCACGTCGGCGGGCACGTCGCTCGTCGCCTTCGCCGCGCAGATGTTTCTCGTCGGGCTGGTCGGTCACTCGCTCGTCGAAGTCGCCGCCAGAACGTTCTACGCGCGTCAGGACGCGCGCACGCCGCTGATCGCCGCGTGGGGAACGCTCGGGCTGTTTCTCGTTTTGTGTTACGCGCTGATCCCCTCTCTCGGGCACGGCGGGATCGCGCTCGCCAATTCGATCGCCTTTACCACCGAGGGCCTCGTTCTCATCCTGATTCTCCAATGGCGTCACGCCGACCTCGACCTCCCCGTCATTGGCGGATCGCTGTGGCGCATCGGCGCGGCCACGCTGCCGATGGGCCTCGCCATCGCCGCGTTCGCGTGGTTTCTCCGTTCGGCCTCGCCCCTCCTCCTCGGCGCGGGCGGCTTGCTCGTCGCCGCGCTCGTCTATCTCCCCCTCGCGTTTGCGATTCTCCCGGAGTTCCGCCGCCTGCCGCAGATGCTTGTGACAAAAATCGGGTAAAGAAAAGCCGGATTGCCCTTGACAGAATCTCAGTAAAATACTATAACGCGCTGAGATTTGCACAGAAAAAAATGACCGAAAATGGCTTGATCGGCCTGCGCGAAGCCGCGGCGGCGCTGGGTATCCATCCTGCCACGCTTCGCGCGTGGGCGGACAAAGGCGACGTTCCTTCCAGCCGAACGCTGGGCGGGCATCGGCGATTTCGCCGATCTGATCTGGACGCGTGGTCGGCGGCGCGAATGCGCGGCCACCTGCCCGGCGCGGAGGTCGTGATCCAGAACGCGCTGGGCCGGGCGCGATTCGATCTCACCGAGGGGAGACTGAACGCAGAGGCATGGTATCAGCGGCTCGACGGCCCGGCGCGGCAGGAACATCGGGCCATGGGGCGCAGGCTGTTGACGCTCCTCCTGATCTTCATCTCCGACGAATCGAAGGCCGCCGAAACGCTCGAGGCGGCGCGCGCGATCGGGCGCGAGTACGAAGGGATGGGACGGGTCAGCGGACTGACTCTGACCGAGACGGCGCGCGCCTACCTGTTCTTCCGCAAGTATTTGTCCCAAAGCGTGCTCGATGCGCTGGGCGCGAACGCCGTCAGCCCGCAGACGCTCAAAGCCTGGCGCGAGTTGCAGACTCGCGTGGCGCAGTTCACCGACGAAGTTCTGATCGCGTTGATCGCGGCCTCGACCGAGGCTGGCGCATGACTCTCGAAGATCGCGAGCAGGCACGCGGCGCCAAACGCGCGGCGCCTGCCGGCTTCTGGTATGACCGGCTCATCCCGGCGCTGTTGATTCTCATGGGGATTGTCCTCATCGCCATCGTCGTCCTCAGCCTTGTGGCAATGCTCGGCTTGATTCCATACAGATAGGAGAATCACATGACCATCAACCACGCCCTTCCATTCGTCACCACTCTCGTGTCGCTGATCTTCTCGGCGGCGGTTCTGGCCCGCTACTTTCAGCGCGGCGGGTCTCATCTTTTGCTGTGGGGGATCGGCCTTCTGCTGTACACCGCCGGGACGTTCTCCGAAGCGTTCCTCGCGCTTGTCTGGAGCCCGTTCGTTCTGCGCCTGTGGTATCTGAGCGGCGCAATGCTGACGGCGGCCTGGCTCGGGCAGGGAACGATTCACCTGCTCGTGCGACGTCGCGGTGTGGCGATCTCGCTGACGGCGATTCTCGCGCTCACCTCTCTCGTGGCGGCGATCGGCGTCTTCGCCGCGCCGCTCACGGGCGTGGCGTACCGGCTCGCGATTCCGGTCTCCGCGCAGTACAAAGAAATCCTCACACGGCCCGGCCTCATCGTCGCGCTGACCGTTGTGCTCAACATCTACGGATCGCTCGGGCTGATCGGCGGGGCGATCTGGTCGGCGTGGTTGTTCTGGCGCAAGCGCGTCCTGCCCAATCGTGTGATCGGCAACGTGTTGATCGCGGCCGGCGCGTTGATGCCTGCTTCGGCGGGCTCGCTGATCAAGGCCGGCCTCGGCGACTGGCTGTACCTGAGCGAATTGCTCGGCGCGATTATCATGTTTATCGGCTTCCTCGCCGCGACTGCGCCTCAGCCACAAGAAGCACCCGAAGAAAAAGCCGTGCCTGCGACGGCGGGCGACTGAGCCGACGAGATTCTTTGCCACGAATTACACGAATTTCACGAACCTTTCGTGTTATTCGCCTAATTCGTGGCTGAGTCATGCCTCGGACTCGCTTCGACTGGATCGTCCTCACCAGTGTCTTCGCCCTCGTCGGAGGCGCGTGGACGCTGGCCTCCCGCGTCCCGGCTGAAGCGATCAACCCGGCCGGGAAACCGCCCGCGCCGCAAGTGGGCTACCTCGCCCCGGACTTCACCGCCAAGACACTCACCGGCAAAACATTCACCCTCCGCGAGGCCCGCGGCACGCCGGTCGTTCTGAACTTCTGGGCCACCTGGTGTCCGCCGTGCCGCGCCGAGATTCCCCAGTTCGAGTCGATCTGGAAAGAGCGCGGCGGCGCGGTGATGTTCGTAGGGGTAGACGTCGGCGAGTCGCCCGGTCTCGTGTTGCTATTCGCGCAGGACTTC
>JACQED010000539.1 GCA_016200785.1 Chloroflexota bacterium | reverse complement strand
GCCGATCTGCGCCACCGCCGAGGGCCGATAGAATTCCTCGGTGAGCCGCGCCGCCGCGAGGCCGACGATGCCCGGCGAGAAATCGCGATGCGCGGCAAACAGGAACGGCGCGTCGGGTTCTTTCGCCAGCACAATCTCTCTAGCCTGTTTCTGAGTTTCAACTGTGAGTCTTTGCCGTTCGCGGTTCTGTTGTTCGAGCTGTTGCGCGAATTGCGAGGCTTTGAAGGTGTCGGCGGTCATCAACAACTCGTAAGCGGCCAGCGCGCTCTCCAGCCGGCCGGCGGCGTTGAGTCGCGGGCCGAGGGTGAAGCCGATCGTCGTCGCGTCGATCTGGCCGGGCTTGGCGCGTGACAGCGCGATCAAGGACTTAAGCCCCTCGCGCTTCGCTTGATTCAGAGTCTTCAGCCCGCGCCTCACCAGCACGCGGTTCTCGCCGGTCAGCGGCGCGAGGTCGGCCACCGTGCCGAGGGCGACGAGGTCGAGCAAAGACTCCTCCGCGACGCCGCGATTTTCCGCGCGCAAAAGCGCCTGCGCGATCTTGTACGCCAGGCCCACACCCGCGAGTCCCTCTTCAGGATACTCGTCGCCGGCCTGCTTCGGGTTGATCACCGCCAGCGCGCGCGGCAGTTCCTCGCCGACGTGGTGGTGATCGCTGATGATGAGATCGAGTCCGATCCGCCGGGCGTGGTCGGCTTCGTCGAGCGAACGGATGCCGCAGTCCACAGAAACGACGACCGCGACGCCTTCGTCCTTCAACCCGCTCAGGGCTTCGTTGTTCAGGCCGTAGCCTTCGTCGAATCGATTCGGGATTTTCGGGCGCACGTTTGCGCCGACGGAGTCGAGCGCAGTCACGAGCAGAGCCGTCGCCGTCACGCCGTCGGTGTCATAGTCGCCGTAGACGGCGATCTTTTCCCCGGCGCGAATCGCGCGCCGCAGGCGATCCACCGCCGCCGGGACGCCGATCATCAGCAGAGGGTCGTCGGGGCGCGTGTATTCGCCGTCGAGGAAGGCGCGTGCCAGCGCCGGATCGGCCAGTCCGCGATTAAACAGAATTTGCGCGAGGATCGGGTCGAAGTCGGCCAGCGCGTGCCGCCCGGCCGGAGTCGTTTCAGGCGCGACGATCCAGCGTTTGGAGATTGGAGACAAGGAAGGCCTCGCGGTGGGGCGTTATCCTGCCACCGGAGGGCAGAGGAGTCAAAACGGCGGGACTCAGTGCGCCCCGCCGTTTCCATATGTAGTGAGGCCCGTTAGGCCCAGCCCTGATTCTTGACCAAGTCGGTGACGACCGGGATGGTGATGTACTCGCCCTGATAGGCTTTGTAGCCCCAGAAGAGCATGATGAGCCAGATGAGCGAGCCGCACCCGAAGGTGATGGCGGCCAGGATTGGCACCAGGATAATCATGACTACGCCCATCACGAGGGCCTGACCATTGTGCGCCTTGATGAAGGGGCGATTCTTCTTGTCCTCCATCAGCAGCAGTACGACAGGCACAAGGGGTGCGAAAACATAGGCCAACGCCGCCCACAGCTTGTCGTCGCTTGTCACCTCGCCCATCCCCATTTGACCCATTGGTTGCTGTTCCATTTTTCCTCCCGAATAAGAGTAAGATTTGGCCGGTGCACCGGTCTGCAAAATCAAACACCGTCAGCGCCCCGGAGTTGCGCCGATTATACCTGTGCCGGGCTTCGGCGCAAGTGGGACATTTTGCTATCCGGCCCCATCATTGTACAATGCGGCTACGATGGCGCGCGTCGTTTTCATGGGGTCGCCCGATTTCGCCGTTCCGAGCCTGCGCGCGCTGTGCGCTGGGCACGAGATCGTCGGCGTCGTCACTCAACCGGATCGCCCCGCCGGCCGCGGGCGGCGATTGGCCGAGTCGGCGGTGAAAGTGACTGCGCGGGAACTGGGCCTGCCGATCATTCAACCCGAATCTCTGCGCGCCCCCGGCGCGCTGGCCGCCCTGCGCGACTGGTCGCCGGATGCCATCGTCGTCGCCGACTTCGGCCAGATTTTGCGGCAGGACGTACTCCACCTGCCGCCCTTTGGATGCCTCAACGTCCACGCCTCGCTCTTGCCGCGCCATCGCGGGGCCGCGCCGATCCCGGCGGCGATTCTTGCAGGCGACGCGGAAACCGGGGTGACGATCATGAAGATGGACGCCGGCCTCGACACCGGCCCGATTCTCGCGCGACGTTCCGAGGCGATTCACCCTGACGACACGACGGCGACGCTGACCGCGCGCCTCGCGCGCCTCGGCGCGGATTTGCTGTCGGAGACTCTCCCGGCCTACCTCGCCCGGCAGATCACGCCTCAACCGCAAGACGATTCTCAGGCGACGTACG
>JACQED010000538.1 GCA_016200785.1 Chloroflexota bacterium | reverse complement strand
GTTCGAAGCAGCGCCCAGGCCACAGGCCTTTTGAACCGCGAAGACGCCAAGAACGCGAAGAAAAACAGGGCAGATCCTTTGCGCTCGCCCGCCCCGCCAGTAGTTGCGGGGTCGTGGCTTCGCGGTGAAGTATTGCTGGCCATGCCGAGATGTGCTATCATCGGACTGTCGTTCCCGAATCTAAGCGCCGCTTGACTCTGACAACTCATCACTGCTCACTGACCACCGCCCATGGCCGTCAATCTGAACTACACCCTGCCGCAACAGAAAATCGAATACCCCGACTCGGATGGTGAGCCTATGGCCGAAAGCGACTTTCAGCGCGACGTATTGATGTACGCGGTTGCCGCGTTGAGCCGCTTCTTCGCCGACCGCCCCGACGTTTACGTCTCCGGCAACATGTTCGTCTATTACCAGCAGGGCGACCCGGAGTCGGTCGTCGCGCCGGATGTATTCGTCGTCTTCGGCGTCGCCAAACGCAAGCGTTACTCGTACCGCTTGTGGGAAGAAGGCGGCAAAGCCCCGGACTTCGTCCTCGAAATCACTTCGAGCGCAACACACGCTAAAGATCAAGGGGCCAAGCGCGGCATCTATAGTTTCCTCGGTGTGCGCGAATACTTCCAATACGATCCGACTGCCGATTACTTGGAGCCACCGCTGCAAGGCTTGCGCCTGAGCGGCCGCAACTACGACGCGGTTCCAACCCGCACCCTACCCGAGGGGACACTGGTTGTCCACAGCCAGGTGCTCGGGCTTGAACTGCGCACGGATAGCACGAGCGGCGACTTGCGCTTTTTCGACCCGGCGAGTAAGCAAGTGCTGCCATCTTACGACGAAGCCGAAACCCGCGCTGAACAGGAGGCCGCAGCGCGCCGTGCAGCGGAAGAGGAAGTCGAGCGTTTGCGCGCGGAACTGGAACGCTTGAAAGGCCGTGATTAACCGGCCTGTGATATAATTCGCTCCGCTTTGGCACTACAAGCGCGGGCACGTCAGCCGAATCAACAATCGCGTCGCCCATTCCCGATGGAATGGGCGATGTTTGTGATAATTCTGATCGTCGGCGCGGCTCTGCGCTTCTACCAGATCGGCGCCATGCCGCCCGGCCTCTATCAAGACGAAGCCTACAACGGCCTCGACGCGCTGAAGGTGATCGGCGGCGCGCGCCCGCTGTACTTCGCGGCCAACAACGGGCGCGAGCCGTTTTACATTTACCTCGTCGCGCTCGGCGTGGCGGCGCTGGGCCGTACGCCGGCGGCCGCGCGCCTGCCCGCCGCCATCCTCGGCGCCTTGACAATCCCTGCCGCCTACGCGCTGGGCCGCGCGTTGTTTAGCCGTCGTGCCGGTCTGCTGGCTGCCGCTATCACCGCCGGAAGCTTTTGGGCGCTGGCCCTCAGCCGCATCGGCCTGCGCGCGGTTGCGCTCCCGCTTTTCACTGCGCTGAGTCTGGCGTGCGCCGCGTCTGGCTGGCGAAGCCGCCGCCTCTGGCTCGTCGCGCTCGGCGGCGCGTTTTACGGCTTCACCTTCTACACCTACCTCGCCGCCCGCTTCACGCCGCTGGCCCTCATCCTTTTTTTGATTTTCTGGTATATTGCTCGTCCACACACATTCCCTCGCCCGCGCTGGCTGGCCGCGTTCGGCGCGCCGGCTGTGCTTGTCGTTGCGCCTTTGGCCGCCGTTGCGCTGAACCAGCCCGATCTCTTCTTTGGCCGGGCGGCGCAAGTTTCGATTTTCAGCGCGGCCGTCAACGGCGGGGATATGTGGGGAACGCTCTTTCACAATCTCATAGCCGCGCTCGGCATGTTCGTCGTTCGCGGCGACGCGATCGCCCGGCACAACCTGCCGGGCAGGCCGGTTTTCGATCCGATACTCGGCGCGGCGTTCGTCGCCGGTGTTCTCATCAGCCTGCGGCGCGCGCTCGGCGCGGAGCGCGATCGGGCCGCGGCCCTCGCGCTGATCTGGACGGGTGTGATGCTTGTGCCGACGATCCTGGCCGAAGACGCGCCGCACTTTCTGCGCGGCGTCGGCGTCCTGCCGATGGCGCTCCTGTTTCCGGCCCTCGGACTCGATGTGTTGATGAGTTGGGCGCGGGACAAGGGCCATCGGATCGCCGGCATCGTCGTCGCCGCCTGCGCCGTGACTGCGGGCTTCGGCCTGACCGTAAACGATTATTTCGGTCGCTACGCGCTTGATCCAGACACCGCCTATCTTTTCCAGTCGGCGGCGACCGAACTGGCGCGTGACGTGAACGCGACGACCGGCGTTGGGTGGACGGGCGGCTTGAGCGACTCCCCTCTCCCGGAGGGAGAGGGGCCGGGGGTGAGGCCGGGGGTGGGAGCCGGGGCGAGCGCCTACCTCGATCTGCGCCTGTGGGATACTTTTCCATCGCTCAGATTTTTGCTCCCCCAAAGCGATCGCCTGACCGTGTTCGACGAACGACATCCGTTCTCTTTCGCGCGCGGCGCGCGGGCCGTCGTGTATCTCTGGCCCTACGACCGCAGGCCCCGCGCGGTATTGAGCGGCATTCCACCCGGGATGCTCATCGGGCCGATGGCCGGGCCGTTGGCCCGAGGCGATCTCGAACCTGCGCCGTACTCGCTGTACAGCGTTT
This sequence comes from Chloroflexota bacterium, assembly GCA_016200785.1. Classification (GTDB taxonomy): domain Bacteria; phylum Chloroflexota; class Anaerolineae; order Anaerolineales; family JACQED01; genus JACQED01. The sequence continues at coordinate 4,801 of JACQED010000538.1, read as the reverse complement.
ATCGCGTCGAACCGTTTTCAGCTAATACGCCGAGCGCCGAGTTCGAAGGCGGGTTTCGCCTCTATTCGATATCGCGCACCGCCGACGCGGACGGCGTGGAATTGATTTGGGGAGCGGATCGCGCTCCCGCTAAAGACTATCAAGTGTTCGCTCAAGCGCTCGTCAACGGCAACATCGTCGCTCAAGCCGACGGGCCGTTGGGTGCGGGACTCTACCCGAGCAGTTGGTGGCGGGCCGGCGAAATTGTCAGGGAATCGCGCCGTTTTGATTTGCCTCTGGGAGTGAACACCGCCGGCCTTACAATCAGCGTCGGCTTGTACGACCCGGCAACTGGAGAGCGCTTGAAGCGGCTGGACGCGCCGGGGGATGCGGCGGACATTACGCCTTAGAGCGATAGAAGAGGATCGCCAATCTCAATTCAGGTAAAGGAAGTGAAAGCACCAATAAAAACGAAACTCGTGCTTTTGGGGGCCTTAGCCAGCATCGTCGCCCTTATGCTGGCGGGCGTGGCCCTGGCCCAAACGCCAAAGGCCGATGGGCCCAATCTGCTAAAGAATCCCGGCTTCGAAAGCCCATACGTCAAGCAGTGTTGTCAGACGGATCTGGCGTTGTATTACCCGAACACCCCGATTGACGAAGTGCAAGTCGCCGACGGCTGGTCCGGCTGGTGGCTGCAACCCGATCTAGACCCCGACCATCTCGGCTCGTGCCTGCGCTCGACGAACCCCGGTTGTATTGCCTGGCACCGCCCGGAGTGGCGCGAGGCCAACTGCGGCCCGGTCTGCGCCGACCGCATTCACAGCGGCAAGAACGCGCAGAAGTATTTCACCTTCTGGAGCGTTCACGACGCCGGTATGTATCAGCAGGTGTCCGGCATCAAGCCAGGCTCGCCATTGCGCTTCAGCGTTTACATGGAAGCCTGGTCGGTCAACAGCGCCTACGGGGCGTCCGCTGGCCAGCAGAGCATGGGCATGCGCGTCGGCATCGATCCGACCGGTGGGACGAATGCCTTCAGCCCGAACGTCGTGTGGAGCCTGGCAAACGACTCCTACGACACGTGGGAATTGTACTCGGTCGTAGCCGTGGCGCGGAACAGCGCCGTCACGGTCTTCACGCGCTCGACGCCCATTTATCCGCTTGAGCACAACGACCTTTACGTTGACGATGCGAGTCTGGTGGTGGTCGGCGGCGGTGGCGCAGTGACGACGACGGCCTCGGGCGGCGCGGCGGCTCCTCAGGCGATCGTTGCCCCGACCTCGACTAACATCGTTGCGCCCGAACCCATGCCCACTCCGGCGGCGGATGGCAAGAGCTACTACGTGGTTCGGAGCGGCGACACGCTGACCCACATCGCCTATCGCTTCGGCACAACCGTTCTCAAAATCAAGCAGCTCAACGGCTGGCGCGGCACAGTCATCATTTACGTCAGACAGAAGATAATCGTCGGGCCATAGAAAGAAAACGGAACTGGAAGAACTCAGGGAACGAAAGGAACTGCCGCGTTCCTCTGGTTTAAGAACATGAATCCGCAGGCCGCGCTCCAGCGGCTGTGCGTGATGGGTCTTGCGCTTGTGTCGGCGGCCTCGTCAAATGCGGCGAATCCGCTTATCCGTTACCCATCCGCGTCCAGCCCGTCCGCTTCTCGTGACGGCGGCAACTTGCTCGTGAATCCGGGCTTCGAGGCGCCCTACGTCAAGCAGTGCTGTCACACCGAGCAGGGCCTCGCCGGCCTGCCGATTGACGAGGTGCAAGTCGCCAACGGCTGGCGCGGCTGGTGGTATCCGCCGGGGATCGACTCGGCGCATCCGGAGTATTGCGGCGACAACGCGCCACCCAAATGTCAGGCGTGGCACCGGCCCGAATGGCGCGAGGCCGCGCCGTTCGCCGAGCGCATTCACGAATGCAAGAACGCGCAGAAATATTTCACCTTCTTCAGCGTTCACGAAGCCGGCATGGTTCAGCAGGTGACTGGCGTGCCGTCCGGCGCTCGACTGCGCTTCAGTATTTACATGCACGCCTGGTCAACCAACGACAACAGCGGCGCTTCATCCGGTCAGGACTATATGGGCCTGAAGGTGGGCATCGATCCGATCGGCGACGCGAACCCGTGGAGTCAGAATATCGTCTGGTCTCCGGTTCACGACGCTTACGATACGTATCAGCTTTACAATGTGGAGGCTGTCGCGCAAGGCAATACGGTCACCGTGTTCACGCATTCACAGCCGATGTGGGGCCTACAGCACAACGACGTTTACATTGACGATGCCAGTCTGATCGTCGTCGGCGACGTGCCAACAGTTGCTCCGACAGCCTCCCCCCCGCCGGGGGGGATTGAGGGGGGGACGCCCACCGAGCCACTGCCGACGGCCGGCGGCCCCACGCCCGTTGCCTGGAGCCAGGCGCCGATCCCGCCGGGCGCGAAGACTTACCCGGTGAAGCCGGGCGATTCGCTGTGGACGATCTCGGCGCGCAGTGGCGTAGCAGTTGACACTTTGCGCCGCCTGAACAACGTCGTCGGCAACAAGATATACGTCGGCCAGATTCTAATTCTCGATTCGGGGCCGCCCACCCCGACGGCACTCGCGGCCACGCCGGTTGCGCTGGACAGCCCGCCGGATGCGGCCACGCCACCTCCCGTTGTGATGGGCGAGGTCGGCAACATCTGTGTGACCGTCTACGCCGACACGAACGTGAGCGGAGCGCGTGACGGCGGCGAGGCGCTGTTCGCCGGGTTGGCCTTCAACTTGATGCAGGCCGCGGACGGCGCCGGGCGCGCCGTCGGCGGCTACCGCACCGACGGCGTGAACGAGCCGTTCTGCTTCCGCGATCTGCCGCCGGCGAACTATCAAATCGTGTTCGCGCCGCCGACGGGCTACGCGGCCACGACGCCCGACAATCCGGGCGTCGGCATCGTTCCCGGCGCGGTGGTAAACGTCGAAATCGGCCTGGCCCCGCTCGAGGCCGTTGAGGCCGCGCGCGCGCGGGCCCGCACGTTCAAAATCATTGGGGCAGTGCTGGCGGCGCTGTTGCTGGCGCCCGGCCTTTGGCTTGTGGCGCCTCGCATATCGCATCTCGCTAATCGCCGGACGTCGAAGCAATAGGCGATAGGCGATACGCGATCAGCGAAAGACGAAAGGAAGGTAAACTCAATGCGTCTCCTACGATACTTGCCATTTCTCGCCGCGATGTCGGCGCTGGTCGGCACACTCGGCCTGGGCGCCGCGCCCCCGGCCGTGGCCGCGCCGGCGCAACAGGCGAACCTGTTGAACAACCCCAGTTTCGAATCGGGCCTGTCGGGCTGGATTGGCGATCAGATTCTCGCCGACGGTTGCGGCCGGCAGAAGCCCACGTTCCAGACCATCAGCAGTAGCGTGGACTCGCGCCGAGTCAAGGCAGGCAGTAACGCCGCTCAGATCACGATCGCCGGCGGCAATTCTTATCTGGCCTGGTATCAGCAGACGGTCAGCGGGATCACGCCCGGATCGCGGGTGCGCTTCACCATCTGGGGGCACGTGTGGTCAACGTCCACCGGGGCCGACCCGACGCGATCCGACAGTGGCGTGCAGGCCAACTTGAAGGTCGGCATCGAGCCGACGGGCAATTTCCCATTTGCCTCGGCGAACACGATCGTGTGGTCGTCGTTAGTCAATGCTCTCGACACCTACCAGCAATTGAGCGTCGAGACCACGGCCACCGGCTCGTCGGTGACTGTCTTCGCCATGTCCAACCCGTCATTCTGCAACCCGTGGAACGACACGTATTGGGACGACGCCTCGCTCACCGTCGTGCCCGCCGCGCCGACGGCGCCAGCCGCGACCGCGCCGCCAACGCAGGCTGTCAACGCCTGCCCGAAGCCGACCAAGTTCCCCACGCCGACTCCGGGTGCCGACGGCAAAATCGTTTACACCGTTCAGACGTGCGATACGATGTGGGACGTTGCGGCAATCGCCGGCCTGACGGTCGAGCAACTCAAGGCGCTCAACGGCCTCACCAGTAACTTCGTTTACGTCGGCCAGCGGCTCGTGCTGGGCACCGGCGCGGCAGCGGTCGAGCCATCGGCGACGCCCGCTCCGGCGGTCGAGCAACCCACCGCGACCTCTGCGTCGGCAGTCGAACAGCCTACCAACACGGCTCAGCCGGCGGCCTCGTCGAATCCCACGTCGGTGGTGGGAGGCGGCACGCCGGTCGCCGCCGCCACGACGGGCGAGGTATGTGTGATGCTCTACGAGGACGCCAACGGCGACGGGACGCGCGGCAGTGGCGAAGGCCTGCTGGCCGGAGGCAAATTCAAATTGACCGACGCCGGCAGCGGGGGCACGGCGGGCGATTACACGACCGACGGCAAGAACGAACCGCACTGCTTCCAGAATCTCGCCAGCGGCAACTACTCCGTGGAAGTCACCATGCCCGACGGCTACAACGCGACGACGGCGACGACGTTCGCCCTGCCGCTGACGCCGGGCGGGACGGCCAATCTCGAGTTCGGCGCGCAATCGGGCAAAGGCGCGAGCGGCGGCGGCAGCACGCCCTCGACATCTTCATCGCGACTCAGAACGGCGCTGTTCGGCGCGGCGGGCATCATCTTCCTCTTGCTCGCCGCCGGTGTCGCCGGCTTCTTGGTCCTCACACAGCGAGGCAGGCGGGGGTAGCCCTGATGGCTGACGGCTGATCGACGATTGAAGATTGGTAAGCGTTCAGGTCACGCGGCCCTTTCTAACCGCGAAGCCGCGAAGACACACCCGTGCTCGCACGCCCGAGTGCGGGCAAAGACACCAAGTTTCACGACGCTTTCTTCCCTGGC